>CAZMQC010000037.1:0-11982 GCA_964568295.1 uncultured Spongiibacteraceae bacterium
GGTCGCGCTACCGTTGGCACCTCACACGGCGATCTAGGCGCAAGCATCAACGCTGCCTTAGTTTACGTATTTGGCAAGCATAACTCTGTTAAGCCAGCGCCTGTCGTTATTGAAACAGCACCGCAGCCAGAACCAGAACCCATTACCTTAGTCGTTGTTGATAGCGATGGTGATGGTGTTCCAGATAACTTGGATGAGTGTCCTAATACGCCAGCAGAAGCCAAAGTTGATGCGAAAGGTTGTGCTTTAATATTAACCGAGACAAAAGAGTTTAACCTTAACGTTAAGTTCGCAGTTGGATCAGCTAACATTCAAGAAGACTCTAAAGACGACGTTAAGAAATTAGCGAAATTTTTAAGAGAATACCCAGAAACAAAAGTTGAGATTGAAGGCCACAGTGATAGCACAGGCGCAGCTGCGCTTAACAAGCGTTTATCGCAATCACGTGCCGAGTCTGTTATGCGCACACTTATTGAAGAACATCATGTTGACGAGAAGCGTATCTCTGCAAAGGGCTTTGGTAGCGAGCGTCCTATCGCAGATAATGGTACTGCGGAAGGTCGTGCTCAGAACCGTCGCGTTGTTGCTAAAGTATTAGCCAACGTTGAACGTTTTGAGATGAAAAACTAAGCGAAGATTCAATCAATCAACGGTGTGCTACTTGTATTAGAGTGGCACTAAAAACTTGTTTAACCTTGTTTGCTTAAACAAACAATAGGATTATAAATATGCTAAATTCAAAAAATATAGTATTAGCTTCTTTATCAGCAGCAGCATTATTGACTGCAGGTTGTAGCGATAAAGTAAGTTACAAAAATACAGTTTCTGCACCTGCGACTGTAAGCGGTACCGTTGTTGACGGTTATATTAAAAATGCTAACGTAACCTGTGGAACGATGACTGCCATTACAAATACAGCTGGAAACTTCTCTTTCCCCGCTGCATGTACAGAAGTAATGACTGCTGATAGCGGAATTAACGTTGTGAGCGCAGCTAAAGAATACCCATTTATGGGCAAGCTTAAAGCTGAAGCTGGGAGTACAGTCATCACTCCTTTAACAACATTGCTTGTGGAAGCGAAAAAAGTTGGTTTGTCAGAAGCTGATGTTTTAGCGCTCCTAGATCTAGATAACACTGTAAATATTAGCAAGACAGATCCAATGGCGTCATCTGACCTGCGCTTGCTACAAGTTACTGTTGCTGTCCAGCAGATTATTCAAGATATAACGAAGTCTTTGTTTCACTCATATAACGATGAAAATTACGAAAAAACCTTTACGGTATTTGCAAAAAAATTACTAAGCAATCGCTATATCTTCTTATTAAATGGTAGTGTTGAGCGAGATGTTGGTCCAGTTGCTGAAACGGTAACTGCATTGAATGCAGACAATAAAGTCAATTCTGGAAAACTCCTTGACCAAATTAGCAAAAGAACTCAAGAAATTTTTTCTACTACTGATAAAGCAGAACTTGATAGCTTATTGGAAGTCATACAGAATCCAGGCAAAATTAAAGATGGTGATTTCAAGGACGATACCCCAACACTAGCAGAAAAAGAATTTGCTGGTGTTGATAGTGATAGCGTAAAAATTGGTGAAAAATCTCTCTCTGAACTTGGCGTAACTAAAAAAGTTAAAGTTGAAAAAGAAGATGGCACTACAGTCGAAGTTGAGATCATCGACGTTGATGGCTTAAAGAAAAAAGGCACAAAAATCGACAAAGTAGGCTCTGACAAAGGCTTTAAAGTCGAACTTGCGCCGACCATTGACAAAAATTTAGTTTACTCTGGTCAAAAGGTAGATATTGCTTATCAGGTTGTGGGGTATAAAACTATTGAAGTCGAGTTACCAGCTGAATTAAACCAAAATAAAGAAGAACAGTGTAGTGATGATAATCAGACTGCTTATACTGCGTATATTAGTGGAGATGATTTCAAAAAACTTCCTTCTGAACAAAAAGCAAAAGAAGAGAGCAAATATAAGCAGTACCTAGCTTTCTGTAATGAGATTGATGATGTAACAACAGCTGAAATCACTATTCAGAAAAATATGGAAATACTTATAACTGATGCTGTCGTTGACATTAAGAATGGCAAGGTTGAAGTTAATAAGAATCATCCTGAGCAGAAAAATGCTAAGGCTTATGTATATGCAGTTGCACAGGAAGACATCTCAGGTGAAGCAAAGTATATCCGCACAACTATCGAAGATCCTATTCGTAGAGATATTGTGAAAGGTGACGGCAACATTGAGATAAATTACGATGAATTAGTAAAAGCTATCAGAAAAGCTAATGAGCAAACTAGTAGCACTGATTACAAAATTGATGAAAACGAATTGCTTAATTTAACTGGCGATTTTTTATTCACCATGGCTATTAGTGACATTAACTTCAGACAAGCTGATGGTAGTGAGTTTGAGAGCATTTCTGTAACTTTGCCTAACATCAAAAATGGAAAAACAGTTAATGGCTTCGGTATCAAAAATGGTAAACTCACCATCGAAGAGCCATAAGCATCTTTTCATTGTAACAAAAGCAAACGGCGCCTTAGGGTGCCGTTTGTTTTTTAGGTAACTCTATGTCTAATGTTTACACTACTTTACGTTCTATTACTTTCGCGGCACTAATTTATCCTGCTTTTAGCCTTGCTGCTGGACCAGCAGCTAATTTCCTAACAGCCGCCCCACAGGAGCGTCTTAATATTGCCTTGAATTATGATAAAATGAACGAGCGCTATGACGTTTTTAAGCTCGATAAAAAAGGTCAACAAATCGAATATAGCGGAAGTCATCTTACTCTAACCAGTGATGTATTTGACAATATCAGAGTTGAAGGTAGCTATTGGAAAAGAAAACTCAATGTTTCAGAAACTAATATAGATGTTGAAAGCTGGCATGGTGCTTTGCAATACAATTTTTTTACAAGCAAGGAAAATAACTTACATATTGCTGCACGCGTGGCATATGCTGAAAACATAGGTAGCAATACAACACAGAATCAAAACCTGAGTAACGAAGATTGGCTTTTTAAACTACAAAAACCTAATGACAAACAACAAAGTTTAGACGTTATTGCAAGTTACTCTTTTAACGAGCAAGTAGATATAAACGGCTTTATCGGATTTGGTAAAAATAAAACGGACTATAAAGGCTACGAGATAACAACCTTCCGCAACGGTTGTCAATATAGCATTAATGTTGATTTAGAACGTAAACGCTATCTGGGTTTGCGAAATACAGGGTATATTTGCTCCCCTTCAAATGGAATAATTATCGAAGAAATAGGCGGCCCCCTTTCTGACAAAGATGCTCAAAAACTTAATCGTAATCTAAACCCGAAAAACCTAAGTTACGATGCCAATTTTATGCAGCTCGGCTTCTCGCTTGGTTGGCGCATTAAGCAATGGGAGCTACGCGGCGGTTATCGTTTTAATAAACAAGATCGAAAAGGCGTGGACAGCTTTGTTAAACAGCATGGCGGCGTGACTATGGATAAGAATCATATTTTGACGGGGCAAATTATGTATAACTTCTTACCCTACTTAGCTGGCTCATTTACTGCGCAATACTTCCATAACCAACTACTCGGTGAAATTCCCTTTCTCTACAATGGTTCAACCTCAAAGCATTTTGATCGCCATTTCGGTTTAATCAGTGTTGGCATCCACGCAAAATGGAAATAAGCACTGCAGAAGCTTGCTAAGCCATAGCAAGCTTCTTCAATTCCCCATACCACCAAACTGCTTCGACAGGTATAGCGCATAGTTATCCGTCATACCGCTGACAAAATCCACAACCGCCATTAATACTTGATAAGTGCTGGCATTTTTAGGCATATTCTTCTCGCCCACCAAATCCATCAGCATCTGCACTTCGCGATTAATCTCGCCCTTATGCCAATAATAAGCCGCCGGCACTAACTTGCTAAGCAAGCGTCCAATCACATCATATGCGCCGATTTCTAATTCAACCTTACGCGGGTGAGCAAAAATACGTTCTTTGGCAAATTGCTTGGCCGTTGCAACAGTTTGCTTGATCTCAGGCCGACACAAAGAAATCAGGTCCTCTTTAACATCACCCGACAAAAAAGCTTGTTCATTATCAATAAAAGCTTGCACGCCTGCTTCGATATACGCATCAATGACCTTTCCACGTACAAATGCAGGCTTACGCCCCTCACTAATATTTTTCAGCTGCTTTTCTAAGGTTTTTAACTCACTCGCTTTAAAAACAGGGCGCATGATGTCAAAAATCTCTGACCAACGCAGCAAGCCCATCTCCAAACCATCTTCCAAATCAATTAAGCCATAGCAAAAGTCATCAGCGGCTTCCATTAAGTACACCAAGGGATGGCGGCTGTACCAGTTCTCTCCACGCTGCAACAAACCCGTTTTAGCGGCAATTTCCTGCATATTTTGGTAATCAGCTTGATAAATACCGTATTTATTTTGTTTTGGCCGACCATCGCCAACCATTGCCTCCGAGCCCCATGGATATTTGATAAATGCCGCCAAGGTGGCATAAGTCAAACGCATACCACCTTGGTATTGATGGTATTCAGTGGTGGATAATATGCGCAAGCCCTGTGCATTGCCCTCAAAAAACAATAAATCGCGCTGTTGCTGCTCGCTCAATGTTTGTAAATACTCACCACCCTGCTTGGCAAACCAGTTACGAATTGCCTCCTCGCCCGTATGACCAAACGGAGGATTGCCAATATCGTGCGCTAAGCAAGTCGATTGCACAATGTCGCCCAAGTCTGTTGGCAAAATATCAGGCGGCAAACTTGCCTGCGCTCGCAAAGCCTCCGCCACGCGAATAGCTAAGGTGCGCCCTACACAAGCCACTTCCAAGCTATGGGTCATGCGGTTATGCACATGGTCATTCGACGCTAAAGGGTGCACCTGTGTTTTACGTGCTAACCGCCGAAAAGAACCTGAAAATATAATTTTGTCGTGATCGGATAAAAACGGTGATCGCCCCGCTTCCGACTTAGCAGGTTTGCCAGTTAAACGTTCAGCGCATAATAATTGCTGCCATTGCATGGTCATTGCAGGTTTCTCCAGAAATTTTGCTTATAATAGCGCACATTACCGCTAAATGATGACTCACTTGATGTTTGCACCCGAACAATTTGTAGCGCACCGTGGCTACGCTCGTCACTATCCCGAAAATACCCTAACGGCTTTCACAGCAGCGGTGCGGGCAGGCGCTCGATGCATTGAGTTAGATATTCAATTTAGCAAAGACGGAATTCCGTTTTTATACCACGATGATAATTTACTTAGAGTGAGCGGCATCGACGCCAGCATTTTCGACTATAGCGCCGAACAACTGATACAAATACCTGCTTATGAACCCGAACGGTTTGGCGAGCGTTTTATGCAAGTGCCGATTACTTTAGCGGACGAGTTTGCGCATATGGTAGAGGTGCGCCCTTTTGTTCACTTTTACATTGAGTTAAAAGAAGAATCGATTGAGCGCTTTGGTCGTGGTTACTGCCTGCAAGCTTTAGCCCAGCTTTTTAATCGCTTTGCCAACGTTACCTTAATCAGTTTTGACCTTGAGGCCATGCGGCTTGCCAAGACCTTGTTTGATTTTAAACAAACTGGCATCGTTTTTCGGGATTGGGCTAACCGCAACGCGCTGATTGATGCTAACCTTGCCGATATTGCGTATATTAATATCAAACGTATTCCTGCTGCTGAGCGTATTGAAGCCAACTGCCCCATCGCTATTTATGAAGTTGATGACCCAGTAATTGCTCAAGACGCACTGCAGCGAGGCATTAGCAAAATTGAAACTTATGCCATTGGCGAAATGATTGAGGCGTTATGCAAACCGAATATGACGTAGTAATTATTGGCGGCGGCGTGCAAGGCTGCGCCATCGCACAAGCCAGCGCGGCCGCTGGGTTTAGCACCTTAATCATCGACAAAACCGATTGGGGCGCTGCCACATCCAGTAAGTCGAGCAAGCTTATTCACGGCGGTTTGCGTTATATTCAAACCGCCCAATTTACACTAGTGCGTGAATCACTGGCAGAACGCGAATGGATGTTTCAGCACATGCCTGATTTGGTCAAACCAAATTGGTTTTATGTGCCGTTATATAAAGACAGTAAGTTTCGACCTTGGCAACTTGCCTCAGGTTTAAGCATTTATCAAATGCTTGGCGCGTTTAACAAGCACAGTTTCTACAAACGCATTGCTAAAAAACAATGGAATAAACTCAACGGTTTAAAAACGGACGGTTTATTGGCGGTTTTTGCCTATCAAGACGGGCAAACCGATGACAAAGCACTCACTCAGCGCATTCTAGCCTCAGCCAAGCAACTGGGCGCTGACTGTATCGCGCCCGCCCAATTCACCCGCGCCGCCAAATTTAGCAATGGCTATCAGGCTTGTTTTAGAACCGAACAAGGCGAGCTTTGCGTTAAAGCCAAGGTATTAATCAACGCCGCAGGCCCTTGGGTTAATCATGTTTTAGCCTGTATTACCCCTGCGGTTGCACTGCAAGATATAGAACTGATTCAAGGCACGCATATTGTTTTAGACCAACAGTTAAGCGAGCATTGCTTTTATTTAGAAGTACCATCGGATAAACGCGTGGTGTTTGTGATGCCGTGGCAAGGCAAAACCTTGGTTGGCACCACAGAAACCTTGTTTGAAGGCAACCCTGATGACTGCCAGGCGTTGGATAAGGAAGTGTATTATCTGCAAGAAGTACTTCAGCACTATTTCCCCAACCTCCAGTACCAAATCGTTGATAGTTTCGCGGGCTTACGAGTATTGCCTAAAGCATCTGGTCGCGCCTTTAACCGTCCGCGCGATAGCAAAATTATTCAACAAGGCAATTTATTAACAGTTTACGGCGGCAAGTTAACCACTTGGCGCGCAACTGCTGAAACGGTGTTAGCGGGAATAGAAAGTATTCTAGGACAAAGACAGGCTATTGATACACGCAAGATTTCGCTCTAGCTAAGGCTAGGCGAAAATCTTATAAGCCCAGCCTGCTCCACATCGCATCAACTTTATCTTTCACCGCTTGCCCCATGGCAATCGGCACGCCCCATTCTCGATCGGTTTCGCCTTGCCACTTATTGGTCGCATCTAAGCCCATTTTTGAACCTAGCCCCGATACAGGCGAGGCAAAATCCAAGTAATCAATTGGCGTATTTTCAACGATAGTGCAATCACGCGCTGGGTCCATGCGCGTAGTAATCGCCCAAATCACATCGTTCCAATCTCTGGCGTTAACGTCATCATCAGTCACAATCACAAACTTAGTGTACATAAACTGACGCAGGAACGACCAAACACCAAACATCACGCGCTTAGCATGGCCAGGGTATTGTTTCTTCATGGTCACCACTGCCAGTCGATAAGAACAGCCCTCTGGCGGCAAATAAAAATCCACAATCTCAGGAAATTGGCGTTTTAAAATCGGAATAAACACTTCATTCAAAGCCAGGCCTAAAATGGCTGGTTCATCGGGCGGACGCCCTGTGTAAGTGCTGTGATATATCGGTTTATCGCGATGCGTGATACATTCAACGGTAAACACGGGAAAGCTTTCAACTTCATTGTAATAACCGGTGTGGTCGCCAAAAGGGCCTTCATCCGCCATCTCACCAGCTTCAATATAGCCTTCCAACACATATTCCGCCGATGCAGGCACTTCCAAATCGTTGGTTAAGCATTTGATTAACTCAGTTTTGCCTCCGCGCAACAGCCCTGCAAAGGCATATTCTGACAAGGTATCGGGCACAGGGGTAACCGCCCCCAATATCGTTGCAGGATCAGCACCTAACACCACCGTGACAGGGAAACGCTCATCTGGGTAGGCTTGTTGCCATTCAAGAAAATCGAGTGCACCGCCGCGATGTGATAGCCAACGCATAATCAGCTTGTTTTTACCAATCAGTTGTTGACGATAAATACCTAAATTCTGCCGCTCTTTATTCGGACCACGTGTAACCACTAACGGCCATGTGATTAATGGCGCGGCATCGCCTGGCCAACAGGTTTGAATGGGCAGCTTATATAAATCTACTTCGTCGCCGCGCAATACATGCTCTTGGCAAGGCGCATTTTTAACTAATTTCGGCCCCATGTGCAGGATTTGCTTAAAAATCGGCAGTTTCTGCCAAGCGTCTTTCAAACCTTTAGGCGGATCAGGTTGGCGTAAAAAAGCCAAAACTTCGCCAATTTCACGCAAGCTGCCAATATCTTTAGCGCCCATACCATAAGCAACGCGCTGTTCCGTACCAAATAAATTGCACAAAACCGGCGTATCAAAACCTTTAGGGTTTTCGAATAGCAAGGCAGGGCCTTTTTGACGCAATACACGATCGCTAATTTCCGTCATTTCCAAATACGGATCAACTTCTACTTTAATGCGTTTAAGCTCGCCTTTTTTTTCAAGAAAACGAATAAAGTCGCGCAAATCATTGTATTGCATAGATAAAACCTCATAATCAAAAAAGCCACGTCGATTAAAGCGTGGCTTCTTAGGTTATTTACGTTTCATTGAATCGAAGAATTCGTTGTTGGTTTTAGTACCTTGCAACTTATCGATCAAGAACTCAATCGCTGGACCGTCTTCCATTTCGTGTAATAGTTTACGCAGAATCCATACGCGTTGTGTTTCATCTTCCGCCATCAACAATTCTTCACGGCGAGTACCAGAACGGCGTACGTTAATCGCAGGATAAACACGTTTTTCCGCAGTACGACGATCCAAGTGTAACTCCATGTTACCTGTGCCTTTAAATTCTTCGTAAATCACTTCGTCCATTTTAGAACCAGTATCAATCAAAGCAGTCGCTAAGATGGTTAAGCTGCCGCCAAATTCGATATTACGTGCTGCGCCAAAGAAGCGTTTAGGACGTTCTAATGCGTGCGCATCAACACCACCCGTTAACACTTTGCCTGAGCTTGGTTGTACGGTGTTGTAAGCACGCGCTAAACGCGTAATCGAGTCCAATAAAATAATAACGTCGCGCTTGTGCTCTACTAAGCGTTTGGCTTTTTCAATCACCATTTCCGCCACTTGTACGTGACGTGCGGGCGGTTCGTCAAACGTAGAGGCAACCACTTCCGCACGCACACTGCGTTGCATCTCGGTTACTTCTTCTGGACGCTCATCAATCAATAATACAATCACGTAGCATTCAGGATTATTACGGATAATCGCCTGCGCCATGTGTTGCAACATAATGGTTTTACCGGCTTTTGGCGGTGCAACAATCAAACCGCGCTGACCTTTACCAATCGGCGCAACTAAATCAATGATACGGCCCGTTAAGTCTTCTTTACTGCCATTGCCCGCTTCTAGCATTAAACGTTGATCGGGAAATAACGGCGTTAAGTTTTCAAATAAGACTTTGTGGCGCGAGTTTTCAGGTTGGTCAAAGTTGATTTCATCAACTTTTAATAAGGCAAAATAACGTTCTTGATCTTTAGGAGGACGAATTTTGCCTGAAATGGTATCGCCAGTACGCAAGTTAAAACGACGAATTTGGCTCGGTGAAACATAAATATCGTCAGGACCAGCAAGATAAGAACTATCTTGTGAACGCAAAAAGCCAAAGCCATCTTGAAGTATTTCAAGCACGCCATCGCCATAAATATCTTCGCCGCCTTTGGAATGGCATTTAAGAATAGAGAAGATAACATCCTGTTTGCGCGACCGGGCTAAGTTATCAAGGCCCATATTGTCAGCAATGGTTAATAATTCATTAATAGATTTGGTCTTTAATTCGGTTAAATTCATAGAGAAGCTTTCGGCAACAAGCATGACTTGGTTAAGTAATTTGCTTTGTATTTGGATGAGTTAGTAGAAGGTCAGTTTATTTACAGATTAAGGCGTCAGGACGACGCCTTAATTGAAGTGGGTGTAGTGTAGTATTTTTTAAATGTTGGCGTCAACAAATTCGCGTAATTGATTTTTAGAAACTGCGCCAACTTGTTTAGCTTTCTCAGCGCCGCCGCTAAATAAAATTAAGGTTGGAATACCGCGAATACCAAATTTTGCTGGCGTTTCAGCGTTATCATCCACGTTTAACTTACAAACTTTCAATTTACCTGCGTATTCATCCGCAAGTTCGTCCAATAATGGCGCAATCATACGACATGGACCGCACCACTCTGCCCAAAAATCAACTAAAACCGGTACGTCGCTTTGCAATACGTCGGCTGCAAAACTGCTATCGCTAATATAATTTACATTGCTGCTCATTTATTCGTCCTCACTGGTTAATGGCTTCATCATAACATTGCTGAAAAAGATAACAAATATGTAAAAATGGTTTCACTAAAATTTCATCTAGTACGGGTTTAATGCTAGGCTTAACGTTTTTTCAGCCTGATACATTATGAACAAACCCAAACAAAGTAAACTTGATTGGCTCGTTGCGGCGCGTGGTTATGCGATGCTTGGCGTGTTTTTTGGCCATGTGGTTATGAGCCTTGGCCGTGAGCATGGAAAATACGAACAATTGCTAGGTTTAGGTCGCTTTATTGACCTGTCAGTTATTCCTTTTTTCGTATTATTAACGGGTGCGTTTTACCAACGTTCGGGCAATGGGTTTTGGGATTACAGCAAACTCAAATTTGGCCAACGCATGTTGCCCGTCTATTTGTATTTACTACTCATCATTCCTTTTTACTTTATTCTGCCTCCCTATGAAACCGCGATGGATTCGCTAAAATTTATGCCCGCTTACTTATTGGGTATTCCTTGGTTAAGTTGGCCGTCTTGGTTTTTGATTGCACTGTTTATGTCGGAGTTACTGTTTTATTTTATCTTCCCCTATGCAAACTCTAAGAAAAACATCATTATTCTCGCGCTGCTTTGCTGGACGCTAGGCTGGGCATTTAACTACTATAAATTCAATTCACCTGAGGCGTTTATGCTGGGCATGGTTTGGATGGTACACGCCTGTTTGCCATTTTGTGCATTGCTACTAGTTGGTTTACTAACACGAAGAACCTTACTAAAAATGGCAAACTGGCCTAGCTCCAAAGTGTTAGGTCTAGGTTTTTTGGCCGCTACTATTTGCTGGTTTGCCACGGAGTTTAATACATTTCCCCGCTTGCCTGACGGGCATTTCTTGAGCGGCTTTGTACCTACCGATATGCTGACTACATTTGCAGGGCAATATGGTAATTATTTCTACGCCATGATAAGCATCTTAGCGGGTGTTACTGCTTTAATTTGCTTTTGCCGCTTAATGCCTGTTAATCGCTTTATGCGCGCCTGCGGCGACTATAGCTTGGTGTTGCTAGGGCTAAACGGCATTTTCCAAAATATCTTCAACATCCACTTAACCGCTTGGATTGCCAAATACTTTGATGAAACCTTGGAACTAGCAGCCATGGCTATGTTATTGGCACTGATAAGCATGGCTATTTGCTTACCGATTGCGATGGCGTTGGATAAGTATTTACCACAATTATGCGGCAAACCCATGCTTAAAGGTCCTATTTTACCAGCACTGTATCGCAAGACTTAAATAAAGTTTTATAAATCACCAAGAAACCCGCGAAAGTTTTTTATTCTTTATGGTTTCGTATGCTTTTGTGGTTTAGGAGTTTGCTGCAGAAATATGCAGCAAACTCAAAAGCGCGAAAATTAATAAAATACTTGTTCAATGGATTGGGCGTCTAACACATTATCCAACCAACGTTCTAGCTGTTCTGGTTCGGCGCTATCAATGCGGTTTTGAAAATAAGCAGCGACCTCACCAAAGCGCTTACTTACAAGGCGTTGTAAGGTTTTTCTGTCTGCGGAAAGTTGGCCTTGCTCGATACCTTGTTCAATGCCCGCCTCGATACCTTTTTTAATACCTTGCTCAATGCCAGTTTCAACACCGCGCTCTATGCCTTCTTCGAATTTGCGTTGGTAAATAGTTTTATAAGCGGCTTGCATGTGTTTGTCCTCGTGCTTGAGTTGTTGTTCGTATTGCTCACGTTCTTGG
>CAZMQC010000038.1:0-1855 GCA_964568295.1 uncultured Spongiibacteraceae bacterium
CGCTTTGAAGAAAACATGGCGGCTTTATCAGAGCAATATGATTTAATCATCATCGATACTCCGCCTGTTTTAGCGGTTGCCGATGCCCTGATTGTTGGCAAATACGCAGGCAGCAACTTTATTACCATTCGCTTTGGTAAAAATCCTATTGGCGAAATCAAAGCGTCAGTTAAGCGTTTTGAGGACAACGGCGTTGCACTCAAAGGCGCTATTTTCAACGCAGTTGAGAAACGCGCTAGCAGTTATTACAAATATGGTTACTATAACTATCAATATAGCTATAAATCCGATTCGAAATAATGAGTAAAACCATTCTTGTTACAGGTGGAGCTGGCTACATCGGCTCCCACACTTGCATACTGCTATTACAAGGCGGCTTTGATGTTATTGTGCTAGACAATCTATCCAATAGCAAAATCACCTCTCTGCAACGTGTTGAGCAAATTACAGGCAAACAAACACAATTTATTCAAGGCGACATTCGCGATAGCGCTTTATTAGATAGCCTATTCCAACAATATACGATTGATGCTGTGATTCATTTCGCTGGCTTAAAAGCCGTAGGGGAATCTTGCGCTAAGCCGATGGAATACTACGACAACAATGTAGTCGGTTCTTTACGTTTACTGCAAGCGATGCAAAAAGCCGAGGTCAGAAGCTTCGTTTTTAGCTCGTCTGCAACCGTTTATGGCGATCCAGTTAGCGTGCCCATCCAAGAACATTTTCAACTGCAAACCACCAACCCTTATGGTGCTAGCAAATTGCATATCGAAGATATGTTGCGCGACATTGCCGCCTCCGACGATAGTTGGAAAATTGCTATTCTGCGCTACTTTAACCCAGTCGGCGCACATGAAAGCGGTTTGATTGGCGAAGACCCTAATGGCATTCCCAATAATTTAATGCCGTTTGTTGCGCAGGTCGCGATTGGTAAACGCGAACAACTCAATGTTTTTGGTGGCGATTACCCAACACCCGATGGCACTGGCGTGCGCGACTATATTCATGTGATGGACTTAGCCGCTGGGCATTTAGCCGCTTTGAATGCGTTAACGCAACACCCCATGATTACTTGCAATTTAGGCACAGGCAAAGGCTATAGCGTGCTAGATATGGTTAAGGCGTTCGAAAGCGCTAGCCAACGCGCCGTGCCCTATCAGATTGTTGCGCGTCGTGCAGGTGATATTGCCGCATGTTATGCCGATCCCAGTCATGCTAAAGCTATTTTAGGCTGGCAGGCTGAACGTGATTTAACGCAGATGTGCGCTGACCATTGGCGTTGGCAAGAGCGCAACCCTAACGGTTATAGTGATTAATCAAGATGCAGCAATTAAACCAAGAACTGTTTTTATTAATCAATCAACTCGCAGGCCAACACGCTTGGTTTGACAGCTTTGTTATCCGCCTTGCTGGGTTAACACCCTATGTTTTTATTGTGCTACTCATAGCAATGTGGTTTTTTGCTAATCCACAAAAGCGCTATGCCAGCTTTCTAGCCGGCGGTAGCGTATTATTAGCGATGTTGCTCAGTTACTGCGTAGGCAAGTTATTTTTCCATCCACGGCCGTTTATGGACGGTTTAGGCGTGCAATTAGTGAGCCATGCGCCAGATACGTCTTTTCCCTCCGATCACACCACCTTTGTTTTTGCTATCGCATTTAGCTTGTTATTTAGTTTGGCCAATAAAAGCTTGGGCTGGTTTTTAGTGGTTGTCAGTCTGCTTTCGGGTATTGCAAGAGTCTATGTTGCCGTGCATTATCCAGGCGATATTGCTGGCGCATTGGTGATTGGCGCGATTGCTGCGGCGATTGTTTTCTTTATCAATCAAAACGGGGATTGGTTGCGGCGCTTTTAT
>CAZMQC010000038.1:1955-6293 GCA_964568295.1 uncultured Spongiibacteraceae bacterium
CTAAGATTTTTCCAGCCGCTTTTATCGCGCAGATAATTAACTTGCGTATTTAATGCACTATCTTCTAAGGCCGTTTCATACTGAGCCAAGGCAAGCAACGCCCTCGCATCAGCAGTTACTGAGTAGCTTGGTAACTGCCAACTATTCGCTTGCTCAGCGAACTCGCTGCCATCGGTGAGTAAGATCTGACTACTAAAATCCAGTGCTGCTAGCTGCTGCGGCGTAAGCAACGCGTCAGCCAGCAAAGCTTGCAGTGAGCCATCCGCATTTTGTTGATATTCACCAACATAATATTCGTCCATACGCGCGTCAACGACCACCAAAACGCTAGCTGATTGCGCGGTGGTTTGAAAATGCTGCTGCGCTAAAACGGCTAAGCTACTAACGCCAATAACAGGCAGTTTAGCAGCATACGCCAGTGATTTTGCTACCGCTGCTGCAAGACGAACACCAGTAAAAGAACCGGGTCCTGCGGCAAATGCCACACCGTCTAAATCAGTAATTGTAGCGCCAGCTTGTTGTAACAACTCATCAATAAAGGCAAACAAATGTTGGGTATGCGCACGCACTTCACTGCTAGAACGGCTATAAACCTGCTGATTAAACGATAAAGCTACCGAACAAATATGGCTGCTGGCTTCTATAGCTAGGTAGTTTTTCATCATCATTATGCCGTTTCAGTTAATGTCAATGCGTCTGCCAAATAAGGCCGTAGCACTGCTAGCATCATTTGAATATGCGCGTCACTCGCATTTAAACAAGGAATTAAACGCAGTTCTTGTCCCCCTGCGGCCTTGAAATACTCTCGATTTTCTATTTGAATTTCTTCTAAGGTCTCTAAACAATCAACCGAAAAGGAAGGGCATACAACATCCAAGGTTTTAATGCCTTGTTGCGCAAGCGCTTTCACTGTTACATCAGTATAAGGCTGTAACCACGGCGCTTTGCCTAAACGCGACTGAAAGCTAGTAGCAATACGCTCAGCAGGCACATTTAACGCTTGTTTTAACGCTTGCGTTGTTGCTAAACATTGCTGTTGGTAAGGATCACCTTTTTCCACATATTTTTGCGGAACACCATGGTAAGACGCTAATAAAAAGTCGCCTTGGCCTTGTTGTTGCCAGAACTGCTGAACGGAATCCGCAAGCGCATGGGTAAAACTTGGCGCTTGATAGTATTCACGAATAAATTGAACGTCGGCAATATAACGCTGTTTCAACTGATATTGCGCTAACTGGTCATTTAATGCCGCTGTTGTTGTAGCTGAATACTGCGGATACAACGGCAAAATAATAACTTTTTCGGCTAACTGTCGATATTTGTCCAGCTGCTTAGCCAGCGATGGCTCGCCATAACTAAACACATAATCAACCAAGATAGACGATCCGAGCTGCTGTTGTAGCTTGGCCACTTGTTGCTGGGTAATCAGCCGTAAAGGGGAATCGCCGTATTCGCCCCACAAAACCTGATATTTTTCCGCAACTGGCTTAGGACGAAAAGGCAAGATAAAGCCATTTAAAATCAACGACCACAGTGGCTTTGGAATTTCCACTACCCGTCTATCAGATAAAAAAGGCTTTAAAAAAGCACGCACCGCAGCAGGCGTTGCTGCATCGGGCGTGCCGAGATTGGCTAAAAGTATCGCGTAGCTTACTTTGCTCATAGCGTGCACCCGCAAGCGGGTGTCATTTTAGTTAAGTGCTGCAAAAACAGCTTGGCGGATATCATCCACTGAACCAACGCCTTCAACACGCACATAACGTGGAGCATTGGCTGTTTTTAGTTCTTGATAAAAACCAACTAATGGCTCAGTTTGTTGATGATAAACATCCAAACGTTTGCGCACAGTTTCTTCTTTATCGTCTTCGCGTTGAATTAAGTCCTCACCCGTTACGTCGTCTTTACCTTCCACTTTCGGTTGATTGTAAAGCACGTGGTAAACGCGACCTGAGGCAGCGTGTACACGGCGACCTGATAAACGGCTGATAATTTCTTGATCGTCAACAGCAATCTCTAATACGTAGTCTAAATCAACGCCCGCTTCCACCATCGCTTGTGCTTGTGGAATAGTGCGTGGGAAACCATCAAACAAAAAGCCTTTGGCGCAGTCTGCTTGTTGAATACGTTCTTTAACTAGCGCAATAATAATGTCATCAGACACTAAACCGCCCGACGCCATCACTTCTTTAACTTGCAAACCTAAAGGCGACTCTGCTTTTACCGCTGCGCGTAGCATGTCACCTGTGGAAATTTGTGGAATACCAAATTTCTCACAAATATATTGCGCTTGTGTACCTTTACCCGCGCCTGGCGCACCTAACAAAATAAGACGCATATTGGAATACTCCTTCAATGCTAGCCAACAATCGCCATCAAACGATGGCATTTCATAGTTTTACCCGTCAAAATCGACTGATTTTTTGGAAAACGCAACCTTACAGCCTTGCGCTGCGATAAACAAGTTTAAATTAATTAAAAGCTAAGAAATTCTTTTACTCTGTTGCCATAAGTCATCCATTTCCAGCAGATTACTTTGCTCAACCGTGCGCCCTTGTTCAGCCAACGCCTGCTCAATAAAGGCGAAGCGCTTTTCAAACTTTTTATTACAGCCTTGTAGCGCCTGCTCTGCATCAACCTGCAAGTGCCTTGCAACATTGACGCAACTGAATATAACATCGCCCATTTCTTCCTGAATACGCACGGGTTCACGTGACAATAGCGCCTGCTCCAACTCGGTAATTTCTTCTTTGACTTTGCTCAAGGCAGCTAACGCATCGGTCCAATCAAAGCCAATTTTAGCCACGCGTTTTTGTATTTTTTGCGCACGTTTTAATGCTGGCAAAGCTTTAGGAATATCTGCTAACAAACCATGCCACTGCTTATCTGCGCGTTCTTGTTGTTTAATTTCTTCCCAACGCTGCTTAATGGTTTGTTCATCAATTTGCTCATCTGTTTTACCGTATAAATCGCCATTCAAAAACACATGCGGATGACGGCGAATCAATTTCTCAACGAGGTTATGAATAATCTCTTTAAAATCGAACTGTTGCTGCTCCTTGGCAATTTGCGCGTAAAACACCACTTGGAACAATACATCGCCCAATTCTTCTTGAATTTGTGTGTTATCCATTTGTTCTATCGCATCAACCAACTCATACACTTCTTCGATGGTATAAGGTGTAATGCTTTGCATGGTTTGTTTGGTATCCCACGGACAACCCATTTGCGGCTCACGCAAACGCTGCATCAAGTACAATAAATCATCAAGTTGATACATTACAAAACACTTCCATCAACCACACGTGTGACATTGATAATATTCGGCAATTGACTAATTCTCGCTAAAATACGGCTTAGCCATTGAATACTGCTAATTTCAATGGTGATCAACATACTGGCGGTATTATTGGCTTTATCGGAGCGGGTTTGCGTAGCAATTACGTTGATTCTTTCATTGGCAAGCAAGGCCGTTACATCGCGCAATAAGCCAGCTCTATCATATGCTTCTATGCGCACATCAACCGGATAAACCGTGCTTTCTTGCCCGCCCCAACTCACTTCAATAATCCGTTCACGCTCAATATTTTGCAAATGAATAAACTGCGGACAATCTTGTCTGTGCACCGACACGCCTCGATTTAAGGTGACATAACCGCCAATCGCATCGCCTGGCAAAGGCTTACAGCAGCTTGCCATTTGCGTGAGCATATTACCCACACCCGATACCTTAACGGTATTACTACCCGCGCGCTTTTCCGTGGGCTTAGCAATCGGCAGCAACCATTGCTGCTGCGGCATATTTTTATCACTTAAACGCTGCGCAGCTTTTAAGGCTTGCCCTGTACCAATATCGCCTGTACCTACAGCAACAAATAAATCATCAAGCGTAGCAAAATTCAGCTCATTGGCAATTTCAGCAAAATTCACATGATGAAATGACAAGCGCTTAAACTCGCGCTCTAACAAGGACTTGCCTGTAATAATATTTTTAGAGCGGTCACGCTGCCTAAACCACGCTTTCACTTTCGCTCTGGCTTTGGAGGTTTTGATATAGCCTAAGCTTGGGCGCAGCCATTCACGACTTGGCTCAGCATCTTTACCGGTAATGATTTCAATTTGCTGCCCCGTTTCTAGCGCATAAGTCAGCGGCACAATGCGTCCATTGACTTTTGCACCACGGCAGCGATGACCAATCTCAGTATGCACCCGATAGGCAAAATCCAAAGGCGTTGCGCCAGCCGCCAACTCCACCACATGCCCACCAGGGGTAAACACATAAATTTTGTCATGAGTCACATCGGATGCCATCTCTTCGGCAACCGCAGCAAAATTAACATT
>CAZMQC010000038.1:6393-11855 GCA_964568295.1 uncultured Spongiibacteraceae bacterium
TTTTTGCGCTGCATTTTGCGCCAAATGCTATAAATATGCTTAACGCGCCCCGTTACTTCGCCTTCAATACCCGCATCACGCATTTCTTCACGCAATTGCTTGGTCACATTTTTAATGAATGCTTCTCGGTCTAAGCGACGCTCGTCAAGCTGCTTGGCAACGCGCATGTATTCATCGGGTTGTAGGTAGCGAAAGCTTAAATCTTCCAACTCCCACTTAATATGGCCAATACCCAAACGATGCGCTAACGGCGCATAAACTTCAAACACTTCGCGCGCCACTTTATTGCGGCGTTCAGCATTGTTTTTCACCGCACGAATAGCGCAAGTACGCTCCGCCAGCTTAATCAAAGCAACCCGCACATCATTAACCACCGCGACTAGCATTTTGCGAATATGGTCTTGCTGGGCTTGTTTCGAGCCTAACACCAAACTGGTTTCGGTCACGGCTTTGGTTTGAGTAATCGCCGCCATTTGCGCAACGCCATCAATCAAGGTAGCAACGGTATCGCCAAAGTCTTTTCGAACTTGCTCCAAACTCTGCACACCATCACGCACCGTGCGGTATAAAATCGCAGCAACTAAGGTATCAATATCAAGATTCAAATCGGCAAGAATCTCAGCCATTTCCAAGCCAGTCAGGAAACGATTATAGGTTTCTCCCCAGATCGCCATGCCTTGTTCTTTGGTATTGGTTAATTGCGCGGCAAGCTTGGCAGCTTGTTGCAAGCGTTGAATATTGGCTTCGCTCTGTTCAATGCCTGGCAGCCGCGCAATCCACGCTGGGATATCGACCTGCCCCTGCTCGTCTAACGGATAAGCGTCTCTGACTTGTACCACGACTTCAATCTCGATGTTGTATTAAGCAAAAAGTCCCGTTGATAAATAACGATCGCCACGATCGCAAATAATACTAACAATCACCGCATTTTCTAATTGCTGCGCCAATTGCAATGCACCAAACACTGCGCCGCCCGATGAAACACCACAAAAAATACCTTCTTCGGTGGCTAAGCGTCTGGTCATAATTTCTGCATCAGCTTGCGCAACGTCCATAATTTGATCCACCGCACTGGCATCATAAATTGACGGCAAATAAGCCTGTGGCCAGCGACGAATACCAGCAATGCACGAACCATCGGTGGGCTGCATGCCTATGACCTGAATGGCAGGATTTTGTTCTTTTAAATAGCGAGAGTTGCCCATAATCGTACCTGTAGTACCCATGGAGCTCACAAAATGGGTGATCTTGCCTTGAGTTTGCTGCCAAATTTCTGGCCCCGTCGTTTCATAATGCGCTAGAGGGTTGTCGGCGTTACTGAATTGATCCAACAAATAACCTTGCCCTTCTTGCTGCATTTGCAAGGCCAAATCACGCGCGCCTTCCATACCCTGCTCAGGCGTTACCGTAATCAATTCGGCACCGTAAGCGGTCATCGCCTGTTTACGTTCTTCTGTAGCGTTATCTGGCATGATAATTTTCATTGAATAGCCTTTCATCGCCGCCACCATCGCCAAGGCAATGCCAGTATTGCCGCTAGTCGCTTCAATTAAGGTATCGCCTGGCTTAATCGCGCCGCGTTTTTCTGCTTGCTGAATCATATACAAAGCGGGACGGTCTTTAACCGAACCTGCGGGGTTATTGCCTTCCAGCTTCAATAAAATGGTATTGTTTTTCCCTGCAGCTAAACGCTGTAAACGAACAAGGGGAGTATGCCCAACAAACTGCTCAAGTGTGGGATAGAGAGGACTGCTCATAAACGGTATGCCCCGAAAAAGTGCTTATTCTATGTGGAACAAGGATAAATACCAATGTTCTGCTTAGTCGTTAATCATATATCAATATGACCAAAAGTAATAAGGCTGGCGCAATTAAAGCTGGCGATATAAATCTCGCGCTTTAATTTTGCGCCCTGCCAAATGGTAATCAATAATTAAACGGTTAATTTGCTTAGCCAATCGCTTGATAGTAGGACTTTGGTATTGCCGCTCCTGCAGTTGCAGCAATTCTGCGCCCGTAAGTAAAATACCTTGCAACCCTGCTTCCGCTTGCCTTATCCCCCATTCAGGATGTAAGCAGTAGCGCTGTGTTTGCTCAACCGTTTGTTGCAAGTGGCTATCCCATGCAAAATCAATAGCAAAGCCTAGTTCAGTAAACAGTAAGCGCTCGAACTCACGCAGCAATAATTCAACGTCATCGACAATCGGCAAGGCGTGTAAAATGGCTTGGTAAGCGTGATAGAGCGGCGCTGAGCTTTGCCCTTCTGGCAAGAAATATAGCAGTAGTTCGTTAATATAAGACAGACAAACTAATTGTTTAGGTTGATTTATCGCAGTGACTTTAAGCAAATCACAGGTCGTAATGTTTTTTAAACTATGCTGGTTTTCTCGCCATTGCCATTCCAAATGACTACCGAGTTGTAAAGCAGCTCTTAACTGCTGCCCCTTAATACTGGGTTGATAAACACCGCGCAAAATGCCCGAAACTACGCCAAATCTTGCACTTAAGCCGCGTACCAAAGCACTGTTTTCGCGGTAGTTGGTACTGTGTAATAAAAATACCTGTTCAACAACCGTGCGCATACCGATTTAGTCGGGCTGAAAACCTAAGCTACGCAAGGCGCGTTCGTCATCCGACCAGCCTTGCTTCACTTTCACCCACAACTCCAACATCACTTTTTTATCCAGCAGTCGCTCCATATCTTTACGCGCTTCCATCCCTACGCTTTTTAAGCGCTGCCCTTGTTTACCAATCACAATATTTTTTTGGCTTTCACGTTCCACTAAAATCAACGCGTTGATAAAAATCAAATGTTCTTGTTCCCTAAACTGCTCTATTTCCACCGTTAGCTCATAGGGTAATTCATGCCCCAATTGACGCATCAGTTTTTCGCGCACAATCTCAGCCACTAAAAAACGCTCGGTTTTATCGGTTAACTGGTCTTCGTCAAACTCAAAAGGTGCTTCTGGTAAAACCTTGTACAAAGCTTCTTCCAACGTTTCAATCGACAAGCCGTTTAAAGCACACACAGGCACAATCGCCTGAAAGTTAAAGCGCTGCTGCATTTGCGCAATCACGGGTAATAGGGCTTTTTTATCTTCCAGCTTATCGACCTTATTAATTGCCAAGAATACTGGGCAATCCGCGTTTTTGATTTTCTCTAACGCATGCTGATCGGCTTCTGTCCATTGCGCGCCGTCCATCACAAACACAATCGCATCAACACCAAACACCACCGATTCAGCGCTTTTATTCATTAAGCGATTAAGTGCTTTTTTCTGTTCTTTATGCAAACCAGGGGTATCGACAAAAATGGCTTGCACATCATTTTCTGTTTTAATACCTAACACGTTATGACGTGTTGTTTGTGGCTTGCGCGAGGTAATGTTGAGCTTTTGCCCTAAAATACGATTAATCAATGTGGACTTACCAACATTCGGACGCCCCATAACCGCAATATAACCGCAACGTGTTGTCATAATAATTGTCTTTGCTCTAATTGGAGTAATAAGCTTTCGGCCGCTTGTTGTTCGGCTGCTTTTTTAGAAAGCCCTGTTTCTTCAGTGAATAATGATAAAGTTTGTATATCGCAGCGCACAGTAAATACCTGCTGATGATCTTTGCCAGTGGATTTAACCAAGGTGTAACTTGGCAAACTATGCCTTTTAGCCTGCGCCCATTCTTGCAAGCGGGTTTTTGCATCTTTTTGCTGCGCTCGATTGGCAATCGCAGCAATATCTTTGGCAAATAAATTTAAAGCAACTTGTTGAGTAGTTGGATAGCCCAAATCCAAATACATCGCACCAAATAACGACTCTAGCGCATCGGATAAAATGGACTCTTTGTTAGCGCCGCCCGCTTTACGCTCGCCCGTACTCAAACGCAAATACTGCGATAATTGTAGTTTTCTGGCTTTATCGGCTAGAAAGCTGCCATTGACTAACTCCGCCCGATAACGGCTTAATTCGCCTTCTCGCAAATCAGGGTATTGATGGTATAGCGCTTCGCCAATCACTAAATCCAAAACCGCATCGCCTAAGTATTCAAGGCGCTCGTTATGCTCACGGGCAAAGCTTTTATGCGTCAACGCCTGCTCAAACAAAGCAAGCTGCTGAGGTTGAATAGCTAATTGTTTAAATAGAGACGTTAATGCCACACAATTACTCAGGCATAAATTCAAAAGTCAGCACTACGTTGATATTGCCAAATAAATGCTCGCGTTTCTCATAGTCAAAGCCCACCTGCATACGCCCAGTTTCTTTGCTAATCACGGTGCTATTTTTAATATCAAAGTTTTCAACCGTGTTAACCGAAAGTCCTTTACTGATCGCAGCTAGGATCTCGTTCGGCGACATATCATTAATTTTCGGTTGATCGTTCACATTTTGATACACTATTTTCAAGGTTCGATAGTCAATATAGTGCGGCGTTAACTTCAAGCCAGAAACCAGAAAGAACGCGAATAACAATACGACAATTAATACGCCAGCGGGTGACAAGCCTTTTTGATATTTACTCAACATAGTTCTACCTTCTTTTGTTATTGTATGGAACCTACGCGCCCAAAACTGGGCAAACTTGTCCAGCTTTTCCAATGCATCCAAATAAAGAATGCTTTACCGACAATATTTTCTTCTGGAACCTGTCCCCAAACACGAGAATCGCTACTATTATCACGGTTGTCGCCCATCATGAAGTAATGGCCGTCGCGTACCACAAATGCCATATCTTCATCGCGGCGATTGGGCGTTATAAAAATCGAATGCTTAACGCCATCAAGGTTTTCTTGAAACAATTTACGTTGCTGCAAATCAATCATGGTTAACGGCACACTGATTTGTTCTTGTTTGATGCCATTAACATACAGAACCTTATTGCGGTATTCAATATAATCGCCCGGCAAACCAATCACCCGTTTAATAAAATAGCGCGGATCATTAGGCGGGAAAAACACCATCACTTCGCCACGTTGCGGCTGATTAACACTCAAAACTTTAGTGTTAGTCACAGGCAAGCGCAAACCATAAGTGAATTTATTGACCAAAATAAAATCACCAATATCCAAACTAGGTTCCATCGACGACGACGGGATTTGAAACGGCTCAACAATAAACGAGCGCACCACCAAGACTAATACGATAATTGGTAGAAAGGATTTGGTTTCACGTACCCAAACAGGCACTTGTTGTGTTTGTGGGTATAGCCCCTCATAAATCCTATGCCCAGGAGAGCCGGGTATATTCCAGTCTGGATACTGCGCCCTGAGCGCTTCGAGATCCTGTTTGCGTTTGCGCTTTAGCACCAAGGTATCAAACAAATAAATCAACGTGCCAACAAATGTTGCAATCACTAAAATTAAAGGCAAATCAATATTGGCCATGCTCAACCCTCGACTAACTATCTACTTTCAAAACTGCTAAAAACGCCGCTTGCGGGATTTCAACGTTACCCACTTGTTTCAT
>CAZMQC010000039.1:0-9060 GCA_964568295.1 uncultured Spongiibacteraceae bacterium
ATAACATCCATCAACCGCTGCAAAGCACCTTGGTTTTCCTGTAAAAACTGCAAAGCAGCTTGCCCATCGCTAGGCGCTTGTCCTTTGCCAAGCCAAAGCGCTAACACTTGCTCTAATTGCTCAATACTTTCAATCAAACACAACCCTTGGTGCTCAACCAAGCTATCGCTTATGGTTTGAAAATTAAACACGTGTTGTCCGCAAACCATCGGCAACGCCCAAAGCGCAGGCTCCAACATATTATGCCCACCATGTTTAATCAAGCTGCCGCCAATAAACGCGCAGTCTGCTAAACCGTACAGCGCTAACATATCGCCCATGGTATCGCCCAACAGCACTTGCGTTTGTGGCGTAATTGCTTGTTGCTCGGTGATGGTAATGAGGTTGAGTTTGGCTTGCTCAAGCAGTTGTTTTACCACCGCAAAACGCTCAGGATGTCTGGGTACTAAAATACAGAGTAGATCGGGAAACTGCTGACTAAGACGCTGTATCATCGGTACGATTTGTTCATCTTCGCCGATATGGGTACTGGCAAAAATCATCACTTTGCGCTGCCCTTTCTCTAACTGCAACTGCGCTCTTAGCGCTGCTACCCGCTGAAAAACCACATCATTCAGCACCACATCAAATTTAATACTGCCCGTGACAAACACTTTTTCAGGCGCTGCGCCCAAGGCAATAAAACGCTGTTTATCCGCTTCAGATTGCGCTGCAATCGCGCTTAGTCGCTGCAACATTGGGCGGGTTAAACTGGAAAAGCGCTGATAGCCTTTTGCTGAACGTTCAGACATGCGCCCATTCGCCAAATACGCTGGAATATTTTTATCTTGGCAAACCATTAATAAATTCGGCCATAGTTCCGTTTCCATAATAATCAGCTTTTGCGGGCGTATGGCAAGAATAAAACGCAAAATCAACGAGGGCACGTCATACGGTAAATAGTAATGTAGAACGCTATCGGCAAATGCCGCTTTAACCCGTTCCGAACCAGTTGGTGTGGTGGTAGTAATACAAATTTGATGCTCAGGGTGGCTTTGCTGTAATTGCTTCACCACAGGAATTGCAGCAATCACCTCACCCACAGAAACCGCATGTAGCCAAATCAGCGGGGCTTTATCTTTTCTTGCAGGAATCATGGCAAACCGTTCGCCAATGCGTTTGCCATAAGCAGGCGCTTTTCGAGCGCGAATAAACAAGCGTAAAACAAAGAACGGCAACAGATGGATATATAAAATCGTGTATAAAATTAACAAAATAAGTTCTCAGCAAGACAAAAGCAGTCAATATTCAGGCGTGTATTATCTATTCTTTTGCATACGAGGCAAAGCCTCTTATAATGTTTGCCTTTTATTCAATGGCGAAACAATTATGAGTCTTTCTTTTCCTATCGACATTCAACAGGTCAAAGGTTTTCTTGCCGATGACGAGGCCAACGCCTTATACCAATATGCTTTAAGCAGCGCTCAACACGGCCCTGTTTTAGAGGTCGGCAGCTACTGTGGCAAATCAACATTGTACTTAGCGCAAGCCGCTAAACAGCACAATAGCGTGGTGTTTGCCGTGGATCATCACCGTGGCTCAGAAGAACACCAGCTTGGCGAGGAGTACCACGATCAGGACCTCTACGATAATTCCGTGGGCTTAATGGATACCTTTAAAGAATTCCGTAAAAACATGCGTGCTTGTGGCGTAGAAGATACGGTTGTACCGATTGTTGCGCCATCAAAAGTTGCCGCTAAACAATGGCATACACCGCTGGCGATGGTCTTTATTGACGGTGGACATAGCTTTGAAGCAGCGGAAACCGATTATCGTAGCTGGGTTACGCATATTAAAATCGGTGGCATTTTAGCGATTCACGATTTATTTCCTGATCCAAGCAAAGGCGGCCAAGCGCCCATTACCATTTATCGTATGGCGCTTGCATCAGGCTTATTCGAAGAATTAGAAGTGGTTAACACGCTCGGCATCTTGCGCCGCATCCAGTAAGCGTACTTCTTTAAAAATGTGCGAAGCAGCAGAATAGTCGGTCAAGGCATCTGCTGCGAGCAAAATCGCGCCCGCTGTCCAAGTTGGTCTTTCATCAGGCCACAGCAAATCTTCTACAAACTGATAGCCCGTCCAATAAGAACCGTCATCGTAGCGCCATTGGTGTAACCAGCTATAGATTTTAACCGCTTTAGCGTGTTCACCCGCCGCCAACAACGCCATGGTCAGCTCACACGATTCCGCCACCGTTACCCATGGCTGATCCGATACGCAACGGCAACCCATATCGTCCACAACAAACTCAGGCCAACGCGCTTGAATACGTTTTTTGCTTTCCGCCTTGGTTAAAACGCCGGTTAAAATTGGATAAAACCAATCCATTGAATACCGTGCTTTGCTTTCCCACGTGCGGTCAAATCGCTCTGGTTTAGAACGGAGCGCCTTGCCTAGTTTTTCGCGTGCAATACGCCAATCTTTGCGCTCTTCGTCCAATACAACCGACAGGTTATAAGCACATTCCAAGCTTTTATAAATTGAACTACAGCCCGTAATCAAGGCATCATTTTTCGGGCTACCATCGTCTTCTACCGCCCAATAAATTTCGCCATGTTCGGTTTGTAAATTCACTACAAAATCAATTGCGCGACTGACGCAATCCCACATCGCGCGAACAAATTCGAGGTTTTTCGAAATTAAATAATGATGCCAAATGCCCGTTGCAATATAGGCAACAAAGTTGGTTTCGCGGCGCTCTTTATTGTGAACTTCGCCATCTTTGTAAGCAGCCCACCAGCTGCCGTCTGCCAATTGAATATCGCGCAACCAAAAATAGGCTTTTTCAGCGGCTTGCCATTCACCGCCAATACTCAGCCCCATCGCGGCTTCAACGTGGTCCCATGGGTCTGCGTAACTGCCTTCTGACCATGGAATAGAACCGTCAGCTAATTGAGAATTTAATAAGAACTCCACCGTCGGGCGAAAAAACTCTTGCGGATACAAGCCCTTGCTTAACAACAATTCGCTCACGATGCCTCCAAATTTTCAAAATACATCACCACGCTTTTGCCCATAATTGGATTCAGCACTTTTTCACTGGCACGGGTAATCCATGGTTTTTCCATCAAATCCCACACCAAAAGTTTATGGTAAGACTTTACCCATGCATTGTTTTCTTTATTCTGCCAGTCCATACATTGCATCCACCAGTAAGGGCTATGCAAGGCATGTGCCCAATGCTTGCGATAAAAACGGAAGCCTTGGTTTTCAATTTTTCGACGCAACTGCGATTCCAAGAAAATGCGAATATGACCGCCTTCGTTTTCATGGTACTCATCGCTAAAATGCCAGCAAAGCCATTCTGGCCAAAAACGTGGTACCGAGGCAGCAAACAAACCATTGGGTTTTAAAATACGCTTAATCTCTTTCAACACCCCTTCGTAATCTGGGATATGCTCCAGTACTTCTGAGCAAATGATCTTGTCAAAGGTATTATCAGCAAACGGTAGCTGCAAGGCATTACCATTGATTAGCGCAAATTGCTTATTGCTATTTTCTTGGTCAATGTACGGTTCATAGCGCTCTTTAGCGGTTTGTAAATCCTTCAAACACAAATCAACGCCAACCACTTGCACATCTTGTTCGGCATAAGCCGCATACACGTGACGCCCTTCGCCACAACCAAGATCTAAGACTTTATCGCCTTTTTCGAGTTTAAAATGCTTAAAATCAACGGTTTGCATGTTGCTCTAATACCTTTAAATAAAATTCAGTCAACGATTTAGCGGCAACCTGCCAGCTAAAGGTTTGTAAAATACGCTGACGCCCTGCTGTACCAAGCTGCTGGCGTTTTTCAGGGTTCTCTAATAAGATTTTAATTGCTTCGGCAATCGCATCACTATCCGCAGTCGGCACTTGAATACCTGCATCGCCCACTACTTCTGGTAACGCGCCACCTTGCGCAGCAATAACTGGCACTTCACAAGCCATCGCCTCGCCTGCCGGCAGACCAAAACCTTCATATAACGATGGTACAACGGCAATCGACGCTTCGGCGAAATAATCAACCATTTGCTCGGTGCTAATACCACTGACAAAGCGCACTTTATCTTCCACGTTCAAGTCGCGTAGCAACTGTTGCGTTGGCCCACCTTCGCGCGGCTTGCCCACCACCAACAATTCCAATTGGGGATATTCAGGCAATAATTTAGCGTAAGCCTCGATTAAATAGCGTAGCCCTTTTAAAGGTTGGTCAGCGGAAGCCGTCGCCATAAGACGCCAAGGGTTACGCTGAATATGCGCGCGCGGACAAAATTCCTCGGTATCAATACCGTTGTAAATCAAATGAATATCACGGGCATTAATACCAAATGCTTTAGCGATATCAGTTTGCGAACGCTCAGAAACAGTAATGATGTGCTGTAACTTACGCACCACATTACCCTGCATATGTAGAAATGAGTGCCAACGACGCACCAATAAGCGTTGCCAAGCGGTTTGGCACGCATCCAAGGCAAGTTGCAAATCAGAGGTAATCGGATGGTGCAAGGTAGTAATTAATGGTTGGCGTTGTTGAATAGCCAACATGCCATACGCTAAACATTGATTATCGTGAATTAAATCGTATTGTTTGCCATGCTTTTTCAAATAAGCATTCGCACGACGGCCAAACGCATAAGGCTCGGCAAAACCGCCAGTTAATTTACTTAGCCATTCAACAATATTCGCGTAGGACGTTAAATGCTTAGGACGCAGCGACAGCAAACCATTTTCATAAAGGTTTAAGCCTGGCAATTTAATTAAATTCACCCGCGCATCTAAATGCGGGTAAGGTTCTCCCGAAATCACATCGACTTGATGCCCTGCTTCAACCAAGGCTTTAGACAAATACTTAATATAAATGCCCTGCCCACCGCCAAACGGATGACTACGATAACCTAAAATAGCAATACGCAACGACCGTTGCGCCTGTTTTACAAGCTGCAAATTAGGTTGCGACTCTAAAGATTGCGTTGGTTCAAGTCGGGTATCGCTAGCGGTTGCTGTTGTCACTCAAATAGTCTCTTATCGTGCTTCAATCTAAAAATGCTATAACAAAAGCGGTGAATTCTACCGAAAAGTCTGCTTTTTAGCTAGAAAATAAGCCTTTCTTAACTTACTGCATGGTAAAATGCAGCGCAATTTTGTCATCGCTATTCTATGACAAAGCCTTAATTGGCAAAGATGGCAAAATCTCACAAAACCTCTACAATTTAGCTCAAATCATTAGGCTTATCCCATGAATATCAGACAATTATCTCCACTGGATAACTTATTAGGCACACTTGATAACGGCCTAAAAACTTTGAGCAAAGGCGCTTATCGTGCAGCGCGCAATATTGATGGCGCTGATAACTTTGATTCCGACGAGGCGCAAAAAAAGCACACCGCCGCCTTAATGCGCATCAATCATACGGGTGAGGTTTGCGCTCAAGCGCTCTATCAAGGTCAAGCATTAACCGCAAAAAATCGTGCAACACGCGAAGCGATGCAACTAGCAGCCGATGAAGAAATTGATCATTTGGTTTGGTGCGAACAACGCATTGAAGAGCTTGGTAGCCAGACCAGTTTATTAAACCCTATTTTTTACGGCTTATCGCTAACTATTGGCGCAGTCACGGGCGCTATTAGCGATAAGATCAGCCTAGGTTTTGTTGAAGCCACCGAAGATCAAGTGTGCAAGCATTTAGAAGATCATTTACAACAAGTGCCCGAAAGCGACGGTAAAACCCGTGCTATTTTATTGCAAATGTTAGAAGACGAAGCCAAGCATGGGCACATGGCGTTACAGCACGGCGGCACTGAATTCCCTAAACCAGTTAAGACGGCCATGTCATTGTTAGCCAAAGTCATGACCGCCACCACTTATCGCATTTAGTAGTCAATCATCGAGAAACAAAAAAGGCGAACCGAAGTTCGCCTTTTTGCTATCTAACCGATTATTTTCCTAGCTGACGCAAGTTAGCTGGCGAATAATAGTTTTCACCTTTCGGCGTATCTAGCATACGGGTTGGCGAAGTTTCATTCACCAAACGCATTGCTAAGTAACCACCTGACTGCAAATCATGGAACATTTGCGCTCTGGCAACAAAGCCTTTAACTGCGAAGTCATAAACGGTATTCAAAATACCAACACGCCACAAATCGCCGCGTCCGTCATAGCTTTCAAGCAAAACGATATGCCAGCTATCTTCATCAATATAGAAACGACGTTTCGCATAAACGTGACGCGCTTCTTTTTTCAATTCCGCTTCTACAACCCATACGCGGTGCAATTCATAACGCATGTATTCAGGATTAGCATGACCTTTTTGCAACAAGGTACTATAAGGTACTTTAGGGTTATCAAATTTGTAACTATGGTATGGAATGTAAACTTCTTTTTTACCTAGCAACTTCCAGTCGTAGCGGTCAACTGCGCCATTAAAACCCAACGAGTCATCGACAGTTGCCAAGCCGCCTGGGCCATCGGGTGTATCATAACCTACGGTTGGCGCACGGCGTACACGACGTGAACCTGGGATATACACCCATGCCATACGTTCATTTTTGGCTTGATCCAAGGCTTCATGAATAATGGTCATTTGTCCTTTTTGACGATCGGGCTTCTCAATCGTTACGTGGACAAACGCAGCATTCACACTGATTTCTTCATCAGTTTTACCTACAGGGTTATCCTGATAAGCAAACGGGAACTCAGAAACAAAGATTTGACGACGTTGCTGCATATTGCCGTTCAGGTAAACCGCCATATCATCAATCACACCATTAACGGTTGGGCTTGGGTGAATAATACGACCATTCCATAAAGCCTCATTAGCATTTTTGGGGAATGGAAACGGCGCTCCGCCGGTGTATTTATTTAAACCATCCGCACCGTTAACCAAACGAGTATTTGCCAAGTTCCACTTAGTACGCGCCTCAATCACTTCGTTATAGCGACCATCACGATGGGTTGGATAAACATTCATATAGAAGGTGTCTGGATATTTGCGGAACATCATTTTAAGCCCTTCGCTTAAACGATCCGCATGTTGTTCCATGTTACCTGCACGAATGGTTGTAACTACTCTATCGCTTGCGTATGGGTCAGGATAAACATCGCCACTTTGACGGTATGTCAAACCTCTTGGCAAACCATTCATCGAACCCGTCCACGCCGGGATACTTCCATCAGCGTTACCTTTACGCTCTGCACCCATCGGGGTAAATTCTTGGCTATCTAATTGCGCACCTTTAAAATTAGGCAAATAGAAACCCTTGGTTGCACTGACTTTTTGCGAAGCAACAATCGCCTGATTACGCGCTTCTGATGCTGCGGCTGTGCGCTTTTCTTCAGCTGCTTTAGCTTCAGCTGCTGCTTTCGCGGCTGCTTCACGTCTTGCTACTTCTTGTGATGCCTTTTCTTGCTCAGCTTTAGCTTCCGCTTCGAGTCGCGCTTTCTCTGCGGCCTCTGCAATTCGTTGCGCCTGCGCTTCTTGTTGCGCTTTTAATTCCGCTGCTTTTGCTTCTACATCAGCTTGCTCTTTAGCCAATTTTTGTTGCTCTTGCTGTTCTTTAAGCGCTTTTTCTTGTTGCGCCTTTTCCGCAGCTACGCGTGCTTGCTCTTGCTTTTTCGCAGTTTCTTCTTCGAGCTGTTTATTTTTCTGTTCTGCTACCTTGCGGCTTGCTTCTTCTTCTTTGGCAATTTTCTCCGCTGCTGCTTTTTCTGCCGCTTCGCGTTTTGCTTTAGCTGCCGCCGCTGCGGCTTTAGCCTCAGCCTCAGCCGCTGCTTGCTGCTCTGCTACTTTTTTCGTGTCAACTTGCTTGCCAGACTGTTCGGCAGCCTTGGTTTTCGCCATTGCTTCAAAATCAATGGTTTTTGCCTCAGCAACTTTAACCACTGGCTTTTCTTGCTTAGGCGCTTCTACCTTAGAGGCGGTGGAGCTTTTTTCATTAAACCCAGCACAGGCAGACAACATGCCTACTATCGTTAATGAGAGAGCAATTTTTTTCTTCATCTTATATAGCCCTTTTGTTATTTTTGACTACCTATCAACTTATCCAACGTTGGCTGATTTGAGTTGAGAAGTGACACTTAATAAAGTGTTTAATCGTGACAAGTCTAACCTAGTCAATCCCTGATGTCATGCTAAAATCAAATTTTTATTAAAGATAATTAATTGAAAATTAAACAAGCTTCAATAGCTTAGCAAACAAACTTAATTTAACGCGCTGACTGTCGCAATAAACTAACTTGCATGAGCGCTTGGCGTTGCTCTTCGCTTAATTGCGACCAACTACTAATTTCCTCAATCGTTCGAAAGCAACCTATACACACGCCATCTTCATCTAACTTACAGACATTAATGCAGGGCGTGCTCGGCTTACTGATTTCTTCGCTATTCGACACAAGCCATCCTTTTCAATTTATTCAGTAATAACCGATAACTGTTCGGTATAAAACTGCGCTTTATCAACATAAGCCAGAGCGCCTTGTTTCATTCGCTGCCTAATATCATCACGAATTTCACCCTTAATTTTTGCTGGAATGCCCATCACCATCGCGCCATCGGGTATTACCATATTTTCAGTGACCAAGCTGTTCGCAGCGACAACGCAGCCTTTACCAATCACCGCACCGTTAAGCACTACGGCATTCATGCCGATTAATGAATCATCACCGATAGTACAGCCGTGCAACATCGCCTTATGCCCTACCACGACATTTTTGCCGATATTGACGGCGTAGCCTGGGTCGGTATGACATACGCTACCATCTTGGATATTACTGTTTTCGCCAATTGTAATGCGCTCATTATCACCACGCAAAACCACTTGAAACCACACACTGCTATTGCTGTGCATAACGACATCGCCAATAACATCAGCGCTCGGAGCTACAAAATGCCCTTCACCCATCATTTCAGGCTGCTTATCAGCCAGTTTATACATCGCCATAATTAGCCCTATCCCAAAATGTACGCACCTAATCTTCCTTCGGTTGCTGACTTTTCCTAAATTCAACGGCAAACTCATCTAAACGGTTTTCGCTAA
>CAZMQC010000039.1:9160-11625 GCA_964568295.1 uncultured Spongiibacteraceae bacterium
GGTTGCTGACTTTTCCTAAATTCAACGGCAAACTCATCTAAACGGTTTTCGCTAATGGCTTGGCGAATATTCGCCATATGCTGCTGATAAAAGCGCAAGTTATGAATGGTATTGAGTTGCGCACCCAACATCTCTTTGCATTTATCCAAGTGATATAAATAAGCCCTAGTAAAGTTTTTGCAGGTATAGCAATCACAGTTTTTATCCAACGGCTCTAAGCTGTTTCGGTGCTTGGCGTTACGAATTTTAATCACACCTTCGCTGGTAAATAAGTGGCCATTACGCGCATTACGGGTTGGCATTACGCAGTCAAACATATCAATGCCAGCCATTACGCCATCCAATAAGTCTTGCGGCGTTCCCACACCCATTAAATAACGCGGTTTATCGGCTGGCATTTGATGCGCTAAATGCGCCAAAATACGCTGCATATCTTCTTTAGGCTCGCCCACCGATAAGCCGCCAATCGCATAGCCATCAAAACCAATTTCAGTTAAGGCTTGCAAAGACTCATCACGCAAATGCTCATACATACCGCCCTGCACAATGCCAAACAAAGCAGCTGGATTATCACCATGTGCATCTTTGCTGCGCTTAGCCCAACGCATAGATAACCGCATAGACTCATTGGCCTGCTTTTCAGTTGCTGGATACGGCGTACATTCATCAAACGCCATCACTACATCAGCACCCAACTCTTTTTGCACCTGCATAGAGGATTCTGGGCTCATAAACACTTTGCGTCCATCAACGGGCGAGCGAAACGTCACGCCTTCCTCACTGATTTTACGCATCTTGCCTAAGCTAAATACCTGAAAACCACCAGAATCCGTCAAAATCGGCTTTTGCCATTGCACAAAATCATGCAAATCGCCATGCGCCTGCACCACTTCGGTACCTGGGCGTAGCATTAAATGAAAGGTATTACCCAAAATAATATCGGCATCGATTTCTTCGATATCGCGCGGCAACATGCCTTTAACCGTGCCGTAGGTTCCCACCGGCATAAAAGCAGGTGTACGCACTTCACCGCGCGGAAACTTAATAACACCAGTACGCGCCTTACCATCAGTATTGCTGATTTCAAACTGCATAAAACACTGTCTATCCGACATGACTCACCTTATCTCGCACCGCCTTAAATATCTAAGTACGGCCTATTTAATTTGCAAAAACTACTATTTTTTAAACAACAACATCGCATCGCCATAGCTAAAAAAGCGATAACGCTGTTCAACTGCTGTTGCATATAACTGCTTAATTTCTTCCATACCTGCAAATGCGCTGACTAGCATTAATAACGTGGACTCTGGCAAATGAAAATTGGTAATCAGCATATCAACACAATGAAACGGCTTGCCCGGATAAAGAAATATATCGGTTTCACCGACAAATGGCTGAATTTCGCCTGATAAGCTAGCCGTTTCCAAGGCGCGCACCGAGGTTGTACCAACGGCGACCACTCGCCCACCGCGCGTTTGGCAAGCTTTGATTTGGTCACAAACGGCTTGGCTCACTTCAATCCATTCGCTGTGCATATGATGCGACTCCACATCATCGACTTTAACGGGCTGAAACGTACCTGCGCCTACATGCAAAGTGACCTCTGCCAATTCAACACCGGCATTTTTTAGCTCAGCTAATAAGCTTTGGTCAAAATGCAAACCCGCCGTAGGCGCAGCGACCGCGCCCTCATGCTTAGCATAAACAGTTTGGTAGCGTTCTTTATCCGACAGCTCATCTTCCCGCGCCATATAAGGCGGCAGCGGCATGTGGCCAATTTGATTTAAAACATCTAAAACAGGTGCTGAAAATTGCAAGCGAAACAAAGCCCCTTCACGCTCAAGCATCAGCGCTGAAAACTCGGTTGCTACCTCACTTTCTTCGCTGGCAGTAAAAACAATCTGGCTATTGGCTTTAGGCGAACGACTGGAGCGAATATGCGCAATCGCTTGAAACTCGCTTTCCACCCGCTCAATTAAGATTTCAAGCTTACCACCTGTGGATTTTTGTCCAAATAAGCGCGCTGGAATAACACGCGTATTATTCATCACCAGCAAATCGCCCGCTTGCAAATAATCTTTAATCGCAGCAAATTGCTTATGCTCTATACCCACCTGCGGATTCAGCACTAATAAGCGACTTGCCGTGCGCTCAACTGCAGGATAACGTGCAATTAATTCATCAGGCAAATGGTAGGAAAAATCAGCGGTTTTCATGTAAAGCGTTTCGGTAAAAGCGCGAATTATACTGCATTGCGGCAAAACAGTCCCAACAAGAAAAATTGCCGTATATTTTTAAAATAAATTCTTGCGCAATTGCAGAACATCAGTATAATGCGCGCCATCGTTTCAGCTTTTACTCAAAAGCACACTTTGCCAGAGTGGTGAAATTGGTAGACACGTCGGATTCAAAATCCGATGCCTTTAAAAGCGTGTCGGTTCGAGTCCGACCTCTGGTACCAT
>CAZMQC010000040.1:0-1195 GCA_964568295.1 uncultured Spongiibacteraceae bacterium
AGCAGATCAGATAAACGACGGGTTTGATCTTTTAATTCTACCAATTCTTCCGCTGAACCTTTGCTGGCTTTGGGAATAGGTAGTTTCAGCAATTGGCTGACTAAAGGGTGTTTCGGGTCGGCCATTTTATTTTGTTCTAAGGTCCAGCGAATATTGTTCACCACCATACGATAAAAATGCAGTTTGGTGTTTAAGTCCAATTCTGAACGAGTAGAGTCATCGTTAAAATAGGCGAAGTTCATTTTGAACAATAAAATAGAGCGGGCGTTTTTATCGGCAATAATCTTGGCGCTGCGCGGGGTATGAGTAACCATCGACAATACGCCGAACACTTCACCTGGTGAGACGTAATTGAGGTGAGTTGCATCAGGGCTATCGGTCAAATAAACCGCTAAACGACCTTTCAATAAAAAGTACAGATACATATCGGTATCGCCTTTATTGATGATGGTCTCACCGGGCTGCGCTTCCACTATCTCAGCCAATTCAAACATTTTGTCAAATTGCGCGGGATTACTTGCTAAAACATCACTAAAAAACGGAATGCGCTTGGCTAGGCGCTGAATTTCTTCAAGGTTCTGCTCATTTATTGCGATTCTTTTCACAAAACACCCCGTTAGTTATTGACGCGCGAATTATAGCCTTAATCTTAATCTTCTGCGAATGACTTTGACGAAAAGCCGCTTAATTGTTGTTTTAGCGTTTTGGGTAGTTTTTTAATGCTGAGCGTGCCGCTGATTGGTTCGTAAACAATGTCTTGATTAACCCGTTCTGCGCTAAAACTGATGCTTAACGAATGATCGCGACCAAAAAAGCGCATATAACGTTTTAACGATTGACGGTGCGTGTAAACCGTATCTTGCGGGGCTTGCGGTTGTTGCTGATAAAAGTCAGCAAATTGTGTGGGTTCTTTTTCGTTGAGTTTTTCTGATAAGTCGGCGATATACACGGGTTGGCCGACTTTATCTTGTTGAATACAGTAATCTAAAATGTGATTACGCGCCGCGACGCTTTGCTCTGGCGGTAATTGTTCGCTGAATTGCTCAACCACCTGTAGAAATTCCTGTGTTTGCTTTTGGTTATCTATGCGTTGGGTAAAACAAGCAAAGCGCATAAACGCATCGCTAAACGCTTTATTGCCCCGACTGGCTAACAGGCTGATATAGTTGTTGTCATGGTCGTCTTGTTGCCAAGC
>CAZMQC010000040.1:1295-2596 GCA_964568295.1 uncultured Spongiibacteraceae bacterium
CAGCGTTATTGTATCAGCAAATGCCGCGCCTCTTTCTAAACAGACAAAATCTTTGTGTTGTTCGGGCTGCCAAATAATGCAGGTTGGGCAATGTTCGCCGCTAATCTGTAAGCGCTGTTGCGGTTGTTGCAGTATTTGTTGCGAACTGGCTTGCTGAAAAACCGCATCAATAGCTTTTGGTAAAACAATCGCGCCGTTTTGTGGTTTTTGACTTAAACCGTCGAGATTGTCCAAAAAATCGTATTGTTCTAAACCGTGAATTTGCGCGGGGTTTGCGGTGGCAAAATAGCTGTGCCAAGCAAAGCTGATAGGCAAGTTTTGCTGTTCTTGGTTATGTAAAACTAGCGTTAACTCAATTTCATCGGATAATTTAATAATATGTTCCGCGCTAAAGTGAAAGGGGAAATAGGTGGTTGGCGTGTGTTGGTAATGAAAATGTAAAACTACGGTTTGTTGCTGCTGATACGCTTGTTGTAGCTGCCAAGGTTGGTTTTGCAAATAGCCGTGGATCGGATAATCCCGATTGGCATGGCGACCAAACCAAGGTAGGCACAAAGGAATGCCGCCAATAATAGCTTGTCCTTGTTGAAAACTTTGTTGCTTGTCTAAAAAAAGCCAGGGTTGTTTGGCTTGATTAGCATATTGCAAAAGTTGCGCGCCTTGCGGACTGATAATGGCATTACATAACGGCGTATTAACGCAAATTAGCGGTAATTTCGCCTTGCTGTGAAACAGGGCTTGGCTATTGCTATAAGAAAGTAGATGATGGGGCAAAGTCGTTAACATGGTTTGGAATGTCGCGTGCAAGATAAAGCCAATAATCCCTTAATTGCCAGCGTGTTGCAGGTTTTACAGCAACAGCAAGGGCCGTTAGGTATTCATCAGTTATTACAAGAGCTAAAAAAGCGTATTGTAATTCCATTGCTCGACAATGACGAACAATTAGCCTTGTTTAAGTTAAATTGGCTGATGATGAATGCGCTCTATCAGTTACAAATGTCATTGTTCGAAGATGGACTTTATCTGACAATTAGTACCTTACATATTCAGTTGCAAAGCTGTTTGGCGACTAATGATAGTAAGTCATTGAGCCAACAAAATAAATTGCGTGATTATTATTTAGATTGGACAAACTTTACCGAAACCACGCAACAAGATGTTGAAGCATTATTGCGTGACGCTTTATTGCGGTTCAATAGCCATGAACAATCAACATGGGCTTACCAACAGCTCGGCATACAGCAAGGTGCTTCGGCAAACGAAGTGCGATTAGCCTATCGGCGTTTGGCGAATTTGCACCA
>CAZMQC010000040.1:2696-6601 GCA_964568295.1 uncultured Spongiibacteraceae bacterium
TTTCCACATCATCTTGCAGGGCGCGTTGTTGGCTAACAAAGCTTGTGATTTCAGGTAATACAACACTTTGCGCAGTTGTTACTGTATTATCATTGTTGGCTTTTTTGGCGGGTAGTCCTTGTACCAACTGGCGGATAATATCTTCGTCAATATGTCGTTCAAAGCTAAACGCAGTCTTGCTGTGAATCGGCTGGGCGATATTCACTAAATTCGGAATATGGCTACGTTGCGCGTAATCACTGGGTTTAAAGTTGGGGTTTTGTTCAAAATAACGCACCACACTGCGCACCAATAGATTACGTTCGTGTTGTTGACGAAAGCTCACCAATAGCTCGCCCAAGCGTTTTTGCACTTCGCGTAAACTGCCAAAATGTTCGCTGACTTGGCTTTGTAGTTGGCGCACCAATAAATTACGCAAGGGCGCGTGTGAGCCTGCAAGTTGAATTAATTCGTTAAAATCAATTTGTTCAAGCCCGCTAAGCCAACGGCTAACTTCTTTACTGGCCTTTTCATTTTCATGGATTTTATCGGCCAGATTGTCCACAAAAGCAAAGCCGGTATTAAGGCGATGCCAAAGGCTTTTAATGCCTGTGGCGATGCGGCTGTTTAAATCGTCCACTTCTTGCGCCAACTGGTTCTGCAAGAAATTGCTTTGATTGAATTGACCTTGCTGTTGCGCTTTATTAATTTGCCCGACTAAATGGCGAATGCTTTCGTGAAAATCGCCAACCTCGGTGTTAACCTTGCGGCGGCGCTCATCTTTTAGCAAATGCACCACTAAGTTGCGAATTGGGTCGGTAAGCTTTAAACCTGATTGTTGGTCGGGTCGCCAGACAATATCGGCATCTTCAAGCTGGTGAATGGTTTGTTCGCCCGCCAGTAACTCGTCGATTTCGCCGCCATAATAGCTTTGCATAATCAATTCGCTGTGTTTGCCCAACAGCTTTAAGCGTTTGATGCCAAGTTTAACGCTGTCGTTTTGATAATCGAGCTTGCTCAAATGGACAGCTCCTCTTGCGTGCTTGCGGGTTGTTCAATTTGAATTTGTTCTTCTTCCTGAATAAAACGCGTTAAATCCAGCAGGTAGTCCATTTTGCCCGTGACGCGGTAAATATGACGATCTTTATGCGGCTGCAACAAATAACCTTGCTGGCTGAGACGGTCAAAAATCAGTTTTAATTGACCTGCAACATCCTCGCTTTGCGATTGGAATAAGCGCGTTTTGACTAGCTGGGCAAGTTGTTCGCGCAGACTGACGTTGTTTTCAATGCTGGCGGCGAGGGTGTGGCGGTTTAAGGTGTCGTGTGTACCCAACATACGATCTTGCCCTAAAGACTCTTGTACCAATTGCAGGAGTTTAAGCAAGGGGATTAGGCTATCCACCGTTTCTTTCAGTTGTTGGCTTAGCTGCTCGCGCACCGCAGGGTTAATATCGCAATAGGCTAAATACCAGACATTATTATCGGTGTTGCTAGTTAAACGGCGATTTAACGGGCGAAAATAGTGGTTAATTTCCACGCGTACGGCTTCGTCATTCAGCAGGTTAAAATAATGCTCATCGCTCACGGGGCAGATGAAGTCGCCCGCCAATAATTTTTCAAGTAAGGGGCTATATTGCATCATAGTGCTTGCTCCTGAATGGCTTGCAGGCGTTGGCTGAGTCGGCTCAATTTCGGTTCAATGCGCTTGAGTTGGCTAATACCTGCGGCATTTTTTTCGATTAAATAGCGCTGTTTGAAAAGGGTAAGTACATCCGATTCCGGGTTGGGAAATGCGCCAACGATATAAATTCGGTTGTTATCGCAAGCGTGAAATAGCTTCTCTACGTTGTGGTACGCCAAGGTGCCGATTTCATCAATCGGCCAGTGGATAGTAACGTTGGCATTGCCGCGTAATAGGCGGGTAAATGCGAGTAAGTACTTACATAAAATAAGGTATGCCATACCGTGACTGGACGATTCTAATAATTGTCTGTCGTTACGAATCACTAAATCGCTGCCACCTTCGTTGAGGTGCAATTCGATGCGCAACAGGCTTTCAAAGCTGAATTGTTGTTCGCTGCGTAGTAATTCTGCCACGTTGGATAAGCTGTTTAGATAATGTTCGTCGGGCAATTCGCTGACGCTGCTATCCCATTGCGCGTGCAGCTTGGCGAAATCTTTGAGTTCTTTCCAAAAGCTTAATTCGTCGATAGTGGATTGAATTTTTACCTCGGATTTATTGATGCCTTCCAACACAAATTCATCGCTGACTTCATCGCTTAAACGGCGGCTTTGCGTTTGAATACGGTTGTTTAAATCGCGAAAAACGGTAAAGAAGTTGGAAAGGTCTTTACCAAAATTGCGTCCTTCATCAATCAAGCCCTGCTGTCTGTCAGCTAATAAACGCAAGATATGCGCGAATGCATCGAGTTTTTGTTGCGGGCGCGTTTCGTGATTAAAGTGAGAAAGCGGTTGGGTAAAGTCGGCGTCGCTGTCTTTGTTTAAATCATTTTCAAAGCTTTGTACTGCGCTGCGTAAATCTTGGCTTAATTTATTTTGTTGCTGCAAGGTTTGCTGCGCTTTGGCTAAACGTAACTCGGCTTGCTGAGGGATATTCTCAACCACCACATCGTTATGCGTGCGAAGCGCAAGGCTTTCAATGCTTTTTACAATAGGCGTGATTTGCTCTTGCAACTGTTTTTGCTGTTGTATTTGTTTTTTCAGCGCTTCCAGCTGTTGTTTGTGGCTGTGATGCGTTTCATCAAAAGCTTTTTTCAGCACTTCCAGTTGGCTATTTAATTGGCGCAGTTGTTGTTTTAACTGGCGTTCTTTTTCTAAAAACTCAGGTTTTAACTGTTGCCACTCAAGCTGCATAAAGGCACGATACTGCGTGAGTTCATCACGTCGTGCTTCGGTTTGCTGAATATCGCGTTGACGTTGGCGTAATTGTTGTTTAATGGCTTCTAGCTGTTTTGGCTCAAAACCTTTTGCCAGTAGTTCCTGATTTTTTAATAGCTCAATTTCTTGTTCTTGCTCAGTAAACTCTTGGTTTTTGCGCTTGATGTCGTGTTGATATTGTTCAATTTTATGATCGAATTTTTGTAAGTTTTCTTGCCATAAAATAGTGTTCTCTAGCATGAATTGTTTGAATTCATCTTCGATTGCCGCTTGCTGCTCAATCTGTTGTTGACGTAGCTTTTGCAGCTCTTGCGCAATTTGTTGTTTTTCTGTGTTTAATTCAGATTTACGCTGGGTTTTCAGTTGATTGAATTGCTGTTCTTGTTGCTCGCGACTTTGCTTAGCAAATTGAAGATCGGCGCGTAAAGTGCTGCGTTTTTGCTTAGCGTTATTGAGGGTTTGCTCCGTTTGCTCGGTGGCACTATTGAGCTCTTTTTGCAGCGCTTCGAGTTGTTGCTCTAATGCGATTTGCTCATTGAGCTGGCTGTTGGCGCGCTCTAATGCCTGTTTTAGTTGTGCATCGTCTTGCGCAAAAGCGGGGATCTCAACGGCGGTTAAATCCAGCTTTAAGCCAAACAGTTCGCTAGGACTGGCGGGGTTGAATTGCGGTGATAAATCACTGCGATTGAGTAAATCTTGCTGAATAGTTTTACCAATATGATGCTGCCAGTCAGCAATATTTTCTTGCAAGAACGCGCGTAAGCTGCCTTGTTTGGGTTCTGCTTGTTGCTTGAGTTGCAAATAGTCCTGCTCTTTTTGATAGCGTAGCTTTTGTTGTTCTTTCAGCTTGTCTAAATGGCTGTCTTGTTTTTTCTTTTGTGTTGTATGAGCGTGTTGCAGGTTTTCTACCGTTTCGTTTTGGCTATCGACCTGCTCTTGCAAATCGTCGATATGCGCTTGTGCAAGTTGCAAAGTTTGCTGTTCTTCTAGGCTCAGCAAATTATGATTTAAGCGCTCGTCAATTTG
>CAZMQC010000040.1:6701-11330 GCA_964568295.1 uncultured Spongiibacteraceae bacterium
GCATCATCAAAGGCTTTTTTGCGTTGTTCTAATTGTTCGCATTCTTCGCGCCAAGCGGGTAATTGCTCTAGCGCCTGCTCCAATGCGGGCATATCTTGGTCGAGATAGTCTTGATATTGCTGTTCAATTTGTTCTAAGCGTTTTTCAGTATCGGTTAAATCGTTTTGCCGTTGGCTAATTTGCCCCTGTAATTCACGGCGTTCTTGGGTAAATTGTTCTTCTTGTTCAACCAATACTTGTTTGTGGTGGTTGGCGCTTGCTTCGTTATCGGCGATTTGTGTTTTTAATGTCGCTTCGTCGGTAATTAATAGCGGATACAGTTGGCTTAGCGTATTTTCACTGTGATTAAGCTGATTGGCTTGCGCTTGTAGCTTTTGGAATTGGTTTTGTAACGCATCTAAGCGCTTGGATTGGCGTACTTTTTGCACCCAATCACGCACTTGGTTACTTTTGATTTGTGTAACGGGTAGGCTAACGCCTTCTTCCTCAAAAATAGCAGCAAGCATGGTTTTTAAGGTATCCATTTTGCCTTCTTTAGCATGTACCGCAGAGACCAGTTTTTCGATGTGACGCAAACGGTTGGGATGTTCAGCAAGGCTATATTGCAGGGCAAACTGGCGTAAGCGCCCAGTGTCTTGGCGCGACAACGTCAAATTGCTGAAATCGTTTTGGATAATGCTGCGAAAGTGGCTGATAGAGTCGATTTTAGTCGAATGTTCAATCGCTTGTTGACGTAATAAGCTGGCAAATTCGCTGTAGCTTAATGCCAGTGCGCCTTGTTCGGTTTCACGTAAAAATAACTCTGGCGCATAAGCAGATAAAACAAAGCGATAATCAACACCTTCATCGCTTTTGCGGGTTAATACCACCATGCAGACCACGCCGTTTTCGCGTTGGTATTCGTACACCAAATAAGAATTACTGTGCGGTAGATAAAATTGGTCGAATTTTTTACGCGTTTTCGGCACTACCTTATTAGGGCTTTCGCCATAAAACACGGGGATGAGACGTTGCAAGGTGGTTTTGCCTGATGCGTTGGTGCCACAGATATTGCTGTGCCCCTGTAAATCCAACTCCACCACGCCCGGTAAGTGGCCGTGAATCAAAATAATGCGCAGTAAATTCGACATAAAATAGTGTAAAATCAGTTTTCAACAAAAGCGGTATGATGCAAAGCCAAGTTATGAATATCAAGGATTTATTAAAGCAAATTGAATATTCACCTGAAACGGTTGATTATCAACAGGTTTTAAGCTTGATAGAGGCAAATTATCACTATACGCCTAGCCATTTTACCAATGGCGCATTAGATAATGCTGCGGGTGAAAATCAGATTAGTTGCAAGATTTTGGCATTTGCTTTGCTCAACGGTTTAAATCAGGCGCAAACCTTGGCGTGTTTTGGTCAATTGTATCGCGATGATGTATTGGCAAACCCTAACGGTCAAGGCCATCAAAATATTCGGCAATTTATGCAAACCGGTTGGCAAGCAGTTAAATTTAGTCAAACGGTTTTGCAGATGAGATGAATTCTCGTTTGTGGGCTGTTATAGTAGGTAGCATCTAAATTAAGGGGAATAACATGGCAAGATTGTTTCGCCACAAAGCAGAAGACGAAGGTATGGCGATTGATTTAACGCCGATGCTAGACGTGGTGTTTATCATGTTGATATTTTTTATTGTTACCGCCTCGTTTGTTAAAGAAGTAGGGGTGCATATTGAACATCAACAATCTGCCCAGAACCAAGAAGAAAATAAAGAGCAGAAAAATATTCTAATTAAGGTGATGGCGGATAATCAAGTTTGGTTGGAAAATCGACGTATTGATATTCGTTCGGTGCGTGCCAACGTGGAACGTTTACATGCTGAGAACCCCAAGGCGGCGGTTATTATTCAAGCTGACCCACAAGCCACTAATGATACTCTTGTGAAAATTGCAGACCAGTCACGCGAAGCGAATGTATTTGATGTATCGCTGATTATTGAGCAGTGATGGATGAGTTTAAAATCTGACAGATTTCATCAATCATAATCAGCGAAATCCCCCAAATCTTTTTGCCTTGATAGGTGTAACAGGCGATCTGCATTTCATCACCGCCATGTTTCCAAAACATCTGTTGACGGTTTTCCGTTTGCATAAAAAAAGCGAGCGGAATCCAGTAAATTCCCGCCACTTCATTATTCTTTTCAAAATGTAACGGTTGTGTGGTTTCAAATAAGATGGGCGAAACTACCATTGGCTTTTGCTGTAGGCGATAAGGACGCGCCAAAATATCGGATAAACGACCAAAGCGTCGAACGCTTTCAGGATTAATACCAATCTCTTCTTGGCACTCGCGTATGGCGGTTTCGGTGATATTGGCATCATTTACTTCGTGCTTGCCGCCTGGGAATGCCATGTGGCCAGACCACGTATCGCCAGGGTGAATGGCGCGTTGAATCATTAATAAGCAAGGGCCTAAGTTGGCTTGCTCGGCAATTATCACGCAAACCGACGCGCGTTGACTTAACGCGCGATACCAAAATTTATTGGCTTGGTTGTGTTTGAGACGCTGCTTAATATCAGGTAGTGATGGTAGCATTGCCGCTTAATAATTGCCCATTTGCGCTTGGCGTTGTACGCGTTCTAACTCGCGTTTTAGGTTAGAGTTATCCGCAACGGAAATGCCTTTGGTTGCCATATTATAGGCTTGCTGAAAGTCGCCTTGCTGAATATACACGCGTGCAATCCAGTAATATGCTTCCGGCAAGTTGGCATCTAAGCGCACTAAACGCTCGGCTAAAACCTGCGCTTCATCGTAATTTTTACGGAAATATAAATTACGAATTTGGACTAAGTGTTGTTGGATTAATTCTTGATCCAGTTCCGCAGCCGACTTTTCTTGACCGTGATAAAGAATTTCGTCGTTGGTAATGGAATCATAAATATTGCCCGTTTCTTTTTTAGGCGCTTGGGTACCGCAAGCGGTGATGAACAGAAATAAAATGAAGCAGGCGATATAGCGAATATTAGCAATCATTATTTAAACCAATTCTTGAGTGAACGTTGTTGCATTGTACAGGGTGCGAACTGTTTTGGCTCACTTCCTTTTATAAAAGGCAGTAAGACCGCATCCTGACACCGCTCTTGACTCATTAGCCCCGTGCCTTGATCTATCCATACGCGATGGATATTGGCAGGCGTTGAGCGTTGAGTGGCTGAGCTGCGATTGAATAATAGAATATCCGCCCAGATTGGCAAAGCCCCTGTGCCACCAGTTAAAGGCAATTTAAGGTTGTCATCGTTGCCAAGCCACACCACCGCAAGGCGATTATTGTCGTAACCCGCAAACCAACTATCGCGTTGATCGCCGCTTGTACCGGTCTTTCCGGCAATTGGCGCGTTAGGATTAAAACGAGACTTAACCGATTTGCCCGTGCCTTCGTGCATAACATTTTGCAGGGCAAAATCTAATAAATAAGCGTTGTCCGTTTGAATACGCTGTTCTAGTTTAAGCGGATAGCGTTTAAGCTTTTTGCCGGTATGGTCGCTAACCTCGCGAATGCTGTTGAGCGGCGAGTAAAAACCATTGGCGGCAATCGGCGTGTAAATTTGTGCCACTTCCAATGGGCTCATATCTAAGCTGCCGAGCAAAACGGAGGGTAATTCCGCCACATTTTTTTCATAACCCAAGCGTTGCAAGGTTTTGATAATCGGTTTTAAGCCTAATTGCATGCCTAAATTGACGCTGGCAGCGTTATAAGACTGCGCTAACGCATTAATTAGCAAAGTGTCGCCGTGGTATTGTCGGTCAAAGTTTTGCGGTTGCCATACGCCTTGCGCTGTTTTGATGGAGGCGGGCGTGTCTTGCAAAATCGTTGCCAAATGATAGCCGCGTTCAAGGGCATTCAAGTACACCACAGGTTTGATTAAGGAGCCAATAGGACGTTTGGCATCAAGCGCGCGATTAAAACCTGCAACACGTGGCTGTTTGCTACCCGCTAACGCTAGTACATCGCCTGTTGCATGGTCAATCACGGTAACCGCGCCCTCTAACTTCGCCATGCTTTGGTGCTTATTTTGCAATTTCTCAATGCCGTGGCTTAGTTGCTGTTGGCTATGCCATTGCCATTGCGGATCCATATTGGTGAAAATCCGTAATCCCTCGGTATTTAATTGTTGCTCGCTGTAGTCATTTAATAGTTGTCGCCTTACCAAGTCGAGGTAAGCGGGATAGCTGGCGGTAGAGAGGTTAATTTGCTGAAGATTGAGCGGACGTTGTTGCGCAGCTTGCGCTTGTTGCGCACTAATAAATTGCTGTTGCAGCATTAATTCTAACACTAGGTTTCTGCGTTGCAGGGCGCGTTCAGGGTGGCGTAACGGGTGATAATAAGAAGGGCCTTTCATCATGCCGACTAATAAAGCCGTTTCATGCAGCTCAAGATCTTCCAAGGCTTTGTTAAATAAATATTGGCTCGCTAAGCCAAAACCGTGAATAGCGCGTGCGCCATCTTGCGCTACATACACTTGGTTAAGATAAGCTTCTAAGATTTCCTGCTTGCTAAATCGCAGCTCTAATACCAGCGCTAAACAAGCTTCCATGATTTTGCGGCTATAACTGCGTTTATCGTTGAGGAAGTAATTTTTTAC
>CAZMQC010000041.1:0-2299 GCA_964568295.1 uncultured Spongiibacteraceae bacterium
ACGTTCGATGAAATTTGTAGGCGAAAGAATTTATGTTGTGCATCGGAGGCAACTGCTGCTGATGCGCCGAAGCCATAAAACTCAACGCGCTTGGCGTGGGTAAGTGCGGTGATTGCTGCTTCAATTGCTTCTGGGTTGAGCGCATCACGCACTTGGCTGAGCGTTGCCAAGGTTGCGTCGAATACTTTTTTACCCAAATCTGCAATTGAGTCGCCGTCGGCAATTTGAAATGCCTTGAATTCTCGTTGACTGGCTTGATGCTGCGCTAAACGCAGTTTGAAATCATGGAAGCCTTGGCAGCCAATCGCGCGGCAGAAACGTACGACAGTTGGCTCGCTTACCGCAGCGGCTGCAGCCAAGTCAACAATACGCAAATGAATAATACCGTTAAGATTAGCCAAAACGTATTCGCAAACTTTGCGTTCGGATTTACGCAGTTTGAAACGTTGTTGATGGATTTTTTGTAGAATATCAGCGGTGCTCATGGCGCTATTCTGCCTTATTCATTAGCGTAACTGCAACTTGCAAATTAGGGCTTAATAACGCATATTGTTGCGGTTTTTTGGTTAAAATGTACTGTTCTAATGGATGTTTCTTTATTGCTTGATGGTTTGAATGACGCGCAGCGCGAAGCAGTTGCCGCCCCTCTTAATCACACCTTGGTGCTGGCTGGCGCTGGCAGTGGTAAAACCCGTGTTTTGGTGCATCGGATTGCTTGGTTAATTCAGGTTGAAGGCGTGTCGCCGCATAGCATTATGGCGGTAACGTTTACTAATCGTGCAGCGCAAGAAATGCGCACGCGTATTGAAGAACTATTACATATCCCAACCCGTGGTTTGTGGATTGGCACCTTCCACAGCCTTGCCCATCGCTTGTTAAAAATGCACTGGCAGGAAGCAGGTTTGCCGCAAAATTTTCAAATCCTTGATCAAGATGATCAGTTGCGCTTAGTTAAACGCGTGATGCGCGAATTGCAAATGGACGAGAAAAAGTGGCCCGCTAAGCAAGTACAAAGCTTTATTAATAGCCAGAAAGATGAAGGCAAGCGCGCCGCGCATGTTAGCGCTTATGGTGATTTTTATTTGCAGGTGATGCAAAAAGTTTACCTCGCTTATGAGGAAGCTTGTCAACGTGGTGGGATGGTGGATTTTGCTGAAATTTTATTGCGTTCTCATGAATTATGGCTCAATAATCCTGCGCTTTTGCAGCATTATCAACAACGTTTTGCTCATATTTTAGTGGACGAGTTTCAAGATACCAATACCATTCAATACGCTTGGCTGCGGGTGTTGGCGGGCAATCATTCGCGCATGATGGCGGTGGGTGATGATGACCAGTCTATTTATGGCTGGCGCGGCGCTAAAATCGAGAATATCCAGCAGTTTGCCCAAGATTTTCAGGGTGCAAAGCTGATTCGCTTAGAGCAAAACTACCGTTCAACACAAACCATTTTACAGACGGCCAATGCTGTTATCGCTAATAATACGGGGCGTTTAGGCAAGGACCTTTGGACCGATGATAAGCCCGGTGAGCTGATTGATTTATATGCGGCGTTTAATGAATACGACGAGGCGCGTTATGTAACTGAGCGTATTCGTGAGCTATTGAAGCAGGATTATTGTCGTCGCGATTTTGCGATTTTATATCGCTCTAATATTCAATCGCGGGTGCTGGAAGAAGCATTTATTCAAGCGCAAATTCCGTATCGGATTTATGGCGGTTTGCGTTTTTACGATCGCATGGAAATTCGCGATACTTTGGCGTATTTGAAACTTATTGCTAATCGCTTTGATGATGCCGCGTTTGATCGTGTGGTGAATAAGCCTACGCGTGGTATTGGCGATAAGTCGATTGAAGATTTGCGCAATATTGCGCGGGATCATGGTTGTAGTTTGTGGCAAGCCATTCAAGTGGCGGAACGGCATAAATTAATGTCGGGGCGCGCGCTAAACGCTTTATTAGCGTTTCAGCAACTGATTGACCAGTTGCAACAAGCAACCGCCGATGATGATTTGGACGGTATGATTGATAAGGTTATTAAGCATTCGGGTTTGCTCGCCTTATATCAACAAGAAAAAGGCGAAAGTGCGCAGACGCGCGTGGAAAACTTAGAAGAATTGGTGAATGCCGCCTCGCAATATCATTACGAGCAAGAAAGCGAGTTAACGCCGTTGCAGCAATTTTTAGACGACGTTGCTTTGGACGCAGGCGATAACCAAGCCGAAGAAGGTGATGACTATGTGCAATTAATGACTTTGCACAGCGCCAAAGGTTTGGAGTTTCCTTTTGTGTTTATGGT
>CAZMQC010000041.1:2399-3611 GCA_964568295.1 uncultured Spongiibacteraceae bacterium
GCGGTAAGACACAGTGAAAGCGCAGGTTTTTATTTAGGGCAGCGCGTTGCGCATGAAATTTTTGGCGAAGGCGTGGTATTGCGTTTCGAAGGGCAAGATGCCAATGCGCGTGTGCAAATTGAATTTGCTGAAGGCAGTAAGTGGTTGGTATTAGAATATGCCAAGCCCAAGCTATCGGCTTTATAAACCCGCAACAAGATGACCTAGCCTTATGCCAAATACACCCAACAAAGCGTTTGATTTGAAAGCGCTGATGATTATTTTATTGATGCTGTTGCTAATGGCGGTCAGCGGTTTATTGGTTATTCAAAGCGCGAAGAAACCCGAATTACATACGCTAGAACAACAATCGCAGCAAAGCTATCAATGGCGCATGGTCACCGCTTGGCCGAAAGGCTTTCCGGGGCTAGGTACGGGTTCTGACCGTTTTGCGCAATTGGTTAATGAAATGAGCGGCGGGCGCTTGACGGTTAAGGTCTATGGCGCGGGCGAACTAGTGCCAGCGATGGGCGTTTTTGACGTGGTTTCTAGCGGTACGATTGAGCTAGGGCATGGCGCGTCGTATTACTGGAAAGGCAAGTCGCCTGCGATGCAATTTTTTACCACCGTACCTTTTGGTATGACGGCGCTGGAAATGAATGCGTGGTTAAGCTACGGCGGCGGTATGGTGTTGTGGCAGGAATTGTATCAGCCTTATCACGTTATTCCCTTGGCGGGCGGCAATAGTGGCGTGCAGATGGCAGGCTGGTTTAATAAAGAAATCCATTCGATGAAGGATATTAAAGGCTTAAAAATGCGTATCCCCGGCATTGCTGGCGAGGTGTTTGAGCGTATCGGCGGCACGGCGGTGAATATTGCTGGCGGTGATTTGTATATTTCTCTCAAAACAGGCGTTGTTGACGCGTTGGAATGGGTTGGGCCTTATAACGATTTAGCCATGGGTTTTCAGGAAGCCGCAAAATATTATTACTATCCAGGCTGGCATGAGCCAGGTTCGACCATGGAATTTATTGTTAATGAAAAAGCATTCCAGCAACTTCCCCCTGATTTACAAGCCATTGTAAAAACCGCAGCCGCTGCGGTTAACCAAAGTATTTTGGATGAATTAACCGCCAAAAGTAGTAGCGCGTTGAAAGTAATGGTTGAACAGCATGGCGTACAGTTGCGACGTTTGCCCGATGATGTATTGGTGCAGCTCAAACGTGCCTCCGA
>CAZMQC010000041.1:3711-11286 GCA_964568295.1 uncultured Spongiibacteraceae bacterium
ACCTTTATTTTGCTAACACGCCTAATACTCTTTGCTCTACGCCGCCCAGTTCGCGCAAGGGTAAATCGGCAGCATGGCGATAGCCACTGATAATCGCCTCAACCAAGTCAGGACGGTTGGACCATTCTTTCGGATAACGGAACAAATGACGCCAATTTCTGCGTCGCGCCCAGCGATTGAGCGACCAAACACGAAAGCGCATATCAAGAATATCAATAAGCCCAAAGCCCATACCTACGACCACGATGTTGCCAGGATGTATCGAGCGAAAATAGATGCCGCGTCGTTGTACGCGCGCCAAGAAAACACCAAGACGATACATCAATTCGGCGTCCGCTTCGTTCGCTAAAAGAACGTCACGCACCGTCTGCCCTAACAAAGGCTGATAGATTGCTACGGTATGTGGCTCGCCAATAATGCGGTGCAACGACTTGATATTCATGGTTGGAATACCAAGTTTTGACAGGTGGTGCGCATTACGAGCAAACTTAATGGCGGCAGGCGCAATCAGTTCGCGGTTGAAAAAGCGCTTGCGGCGAAAATATTTGATGTAGTCTCCGTTCGGCAAAAGCGCTACTTTAGGGCCGAATGAGTCGCGCTCAACAATTTTTGCTTGTTCTATCAGTTGATTAAGCTCGTCGCGAGATAAAGGGTGAATCTTAAACATGCTATACCTCCTTTTCTATGAATCGCTTCGATTTGAGACAAAACGGGGTAAAAGCTCTCCCGTACGAGACATATAATCCAGATAGTGGTGGCCGTGCTCTTCCAAACCCTTTTCTTCATCGCGCGGCACTCGCAAACTATACACTAAGGCAAAGGTGATTAGCCCCGCCAATCCTGCTAACCAGTTTTGCGATAACAGTAGCTGCGCGACCGCAAGCACCAATAGCGCAGTATAAAAAGGATGGCGAATGTAACGATAAATGCCTTTATGTTCTAGTTGTTCTAGCGGTATATGAGGCATTTGATAGTCTTTGACCGCCCTGAAAAACAGCCATACGGCGCAGACACCGCAAAAAAAGCCAAACCAACCTGCATTGCTGTAGTAGGGCACATCGGCAAATTCAACCCAAGCTTGCGTGGCATCGATAATGGGTAAAGTAACCATACAGATTAGAATGACAATCTCCAAAACTGACATTTCATTGTCCCAACACTTGCTGCGCCATGATGCCCAACGCTCATGGTTAATATAAACCACCAATGCAGCGACTAATATCAAGCCAACATGGACTATTTCAGAGATTTGATCCGTCATCATTACAACTGCCTCCAGAAAAACAGAATGCGTTATTAAAAAGTTGACTAACGCTGAATCATGCGTGTTTTGCCCTGTTCATCAAGTGCTACAAACACAAAAATACCTTCGGTCACTTTCACCGCATCGGTTGAGGCGGGTTCGCACATCCAAACCTCTACTTGCACTTGTATTGAGCTGCGACCGATATTGATAAGGTCAGTGTAACAGCTGACCACACTGCCTACTTTGACTGGAATCATAAAGCTCATGCGGTCAATGGCAACGGTTGCCACGCGACCTTTAGCAATTTGCGCAGCGGCAACGCTACCCGCCAAGTCCATCTGCGACACTAGCCAACCGCCAAAAATATCGCCAGCAGAGTTGGTGTCTTTGGGCATTGCTACGGTTTGTAGCATAAGCTGCCCTGTGGGTTTGGGTTCGGTATCAAGCAAAGAAGGCATGGCGTAACCTATAGATTAGATGACATGGTTTTGCGGAAAAAGCCGTGGGTCAAAATTTCCCATTGCTCTGCCCAGTCTTCCGATGCGGGGCGCTTAAAATTGCTGCGCGCAAATTGCATAATGCGTCCTTCAGCGCAGGCCAATAACAGGCAAGCAGCAGAATTGACGGGCAATACAGGGCGAATACCTTCGCGAATTTCCGCTTCGCGAAGAATTTGCTTAAGCTGGGTTTCTAGGCGATCAAATAGTTGACTGATTTGGTGACGCAAGCGGTCGGTTTCACCAGTCAATGCTTCGCCTGTTAGCAAACGGCTAAAGCCAGGGTTAACTTCCACGAACTTTAGCAGCAAGGTCAAAATCATTTCACATTGCTTAATCGCGGGTTCGTTGCTTTGCACAATTTGCGCAACGCGACTAAATACTGATTCTTCAATAAAGCTGATTAAGCCTTCAAACATCTTGGTTTTGCTAGGAAAGTGGCGATATAACGCTGCTTCCGAAACACCGACTTCCGCAGCGAGTTTAGCTGTGGTGATGCGTTCGCCCGGATTGTCTTCCAACATTTTGACCAGATGTTGCAAGATTTCTTGTTTGCGGTCGCCGCGTTTATTCAGTTTGGTCATGCATCAATCCCTTCGTTGGTAATTAATGTACCAACGCCTTGGTCGGTAAATATTTCTAATAACACGGCATTTTCTGCGCGGCCATCAACAATATGCGCTTGTTTCACGCCTGCGCGAACCGCTTCTAGCGCGCAGCTAATTTTAGGTAACATGCCGCCATAAATCGTGCCGTCGGCAATCAGTTCATCGACTTGTTTAACGCTTAGCCCTGTCAAAATATTGCCCTGTTTATCCAATAAGCCTGCCACGTTAGTCAGTAGCATAAGCTTTTCGGCTTGCAACACTTCCGCGAGTTTGCCCGCAACGGTATCGGCATTAATATTGTAGGCGTTACCTTGTTTGTCCACGCCAATAGGTGCAATAACGGGAATAAAATCGTTGCTAATTAGCGCATCTAATACTTTGGTATTAATGCTGACGACTTCGCCAACCTGCCCAATGTCGATAATTTCAGAAGCGTCTAAACCTTGCCCGCCTTTGGTAACTTGCATTTTTTTAGCTTGGATAAAATGGCCGTCTTTGCCAGTAATACCAATCGCTTGACCGCCATGCTGGTTGAGCAAGCTGACAATCGCTTTATTAACGCTGGCGCCCAATACCATTTCGACTACGTCCATGGTATCGCTGTCGGTAACGCGCAGGCCGTTGACGAAACGCGATTCAATATTGAGCTTTTCGAGTAACTTGCCAATTTGTGGGCCGCCGCCGTGTACCACAATCGGATTGATGCCGACCGCTTTCATTAACACGATATTGCGCGCAAAACTTTCTTTGAGCGGATCGTCGGTCATGGCATTGCCGCCATATTTCACCACAAAGGTTTTGCCCGCAAATTTCTGAATATAGGGTAGCGCCTCAGAGATAACGTCAGCGATTTGGGCTGCATGAGCAGCCTTATTAGTTTTGGTCATAGTAATTCCTAGTTAAAACGGAATAGATAAAGAACTATCAATAGCGAGTAAGGCATTTTTAAAGACTGCTTGGACCTTAGCAAGTTCATCAGCAGTGGTTGCTTCAAAGCGCGCACTTAACGCAGCGCGAGTATTCGAGGCACGTACCAAGCCCCAACCGCTTGGGTAGTCAATACGTATGCCGTCGAGCTTGTTGATTTCGCCTTTTTCCGAACTGAGCGAAGCTTGCAGTTGGCGAACAATATCAAATTTTACCTTGTCATCACTGACAGGAATTAAGATTTCAGGCAGGCTGTAGCTGCTTGGAAACTTACTAACTTTCTGGTCTAAGGTTTGGTTGTCGTTGGTTAAAATTTCCACCAAACGTAAAGCTGAGTAAATACCATCGTCAAAGCCGAACCAACGTTCTTTAAAGAAATAATGCCCAGTTAATTCGCCGCCTAAAATAGCGCCTGTTTCTTGCATTTTGGCTTTGATATTGGCGTGGCCTGCTTTCCAAATTAATGGCTTGCCACCAAATTGTTGTATAACGCTGGGTAGGTGCTGCGAGCATTTTATATCGTAAATAACCGTGCTAGCAGGGTTGCGCGAAACCACGTCTTCGGCAAAAATCATTAATAATTTATCGCCGCTGATAACATCGCCCAAACTGGTTACAGCCACTAAACGGTCGGCATCACCATCAAACGCAATCCCCAAATCGGCGCTATTTAATACCACCTCGTTGCAAAGATCGGTAAGGTTTTCTTCTTTGCTAGGGTCGGGCGCGTGGTTGGGGAATGTGCCGTCAATATCGCAATACAGTGGAATAATTTCGCAGTTAAGTTGCTGGAATAATTTAACTGCTAGCTCGCCGCCGACACCATTACCCGCATCAATTACAATTTTCATGGGTTTGGCAATTAAAATGTCGTTGGCAATAGTGCTTTGATACTGAGCGCTAAAGTCTTGTTGCGTGATCGAACCTTGGTGTTGACTTTCAACTAAATCACGATTTTCAATGCGTTTAAGCAGGCCTTTTACTTGCGCGCCTTGTAAGGTTTTTCCCGCTAGCACCATTTTAAAACCGTTATCTTCGGCGGGGTTATGGCTGGCGGTAATCATAATACCCGATTGGCTGTCGATTTGGCTGGCAGCAAAATACAAGACAGGCGTTGGGATAACGCCAATATCAATCACGTCGATACCTGATGCCGCTAGGGTTTGCGCTAAAGTATTCAAAATGCGCTGCCCTGATAAGCGCCCATCGCGTCCTACCGCAATGCTGGTAATATCGTTGGCCGCCGCTTCGCTGGCAATCGCTTGGGCGATCCATTGTACGTTTTCATCATTGAGTTCGTTGTCGGCATGACCACGAATATCATAATCACGGAAAATATGCGGTGCAGAAAACGGGAAGTTTTCTTCAATAACCGCTTCGGCAACCGCAATGGGCTCATTAGAAATAGCGGACTTTTGTGTGCTTTTGCGCGTTACTTGTGGCGCATTCGCTGCTTCTGGGGTGACTGCGCTGCGGGTTTGGTTACACAAATTCTGAATACTATCGACGATATCGGTTAATTCTTGAAACGCCAATACGGGTGGTTTGGTACGGTGTAAACCTTGTAAGGAATTGGCGTGATGAACAATCGCGGCGATGTCGTGTAGTAAGGCTTTTTTATTCATCAAGAACATAGCGACTGCCAAAATAATCAATAGCAAAGTACTCAATGCAATGCAGATATAGCTAATCAGTAAAGCGGTGTCGGCGACATCACCAACGCTTTTGGCGCTGGCAATCATTAATTGCCCATTGGTAAACGGCAGGTCGAATAAAATTGGCGAATTGATTGCACTACCACCGTTGCTGGCAATTGCTTTTTTGTCGCTCTGTTGAACAGTGATGGCGGCATTTTCTTTGTAGAAAGCATTATTCACTACGCCAGCAAAAAACTGCTTGTCATAACTGAGGAATAAAATGGCTTTGACTTCACCATCAATCGTGATGGGCTGGGCAAAAGAAATTAACCAGTTTTTGTCGTGTTGGTAAACCTCTGGCGGTGGGATTTTGTCGCCACCGGCGCGGGTTAACATCAAGGTTTCTATATTGTTGCGCATCTCAATGCCGCGCTCGCGCAGTCCGACGGTTGCAGTATGATCCCAAGGAATAATTTGCAGAGAGATACTGTCGTTAAAGCTTTTCTGTAGTAACTCGATAATGGCGCTTTTGTCCGCTTCCTCGTCGCTAATCGTGGCAATTAATAAGTCGCTTTTGGCGATATTTTCTAGTTGGCGACTGGTGTAAGAAAAGCGCGTTTGCGTTAAGTTGGCGGTACTTTCAGCAACCGTTTGTAAATGAATTTGCTGTGCGCCTTCTTGGATGTCCTCAGAGGCGAACTGATGAATAGCAACAATGCTCAAAGCGCTTAAAATAAGTGCGACAAGACTAATCAGCAAAAACGGCTTTAAACTGGCGCTAATCGCTGATTTTTTGTCGTTAGCGTTATCGGTTTCAGTGGTTTTTGGGTTGTTTTTCTTTGCCATGGATTATTCCTGCTTATTTTTATTGAGGCAACTGCTGAGCAATAATTTGCATTAACTGTAACGCGAGCGATTGCTTACTGCAACGGTCAATTTGGCTTAGGATTTTTTCCGCATTTATCACGGTTACAGCATTATCATCACTGTTAAAACCAATGCCTTGTTGGGCAACATCGTTGGCAATAATTAGGTCTAAATTTTTGCGCGCTAATTTGTTTTTGGCGTAATCAATGACGTTGTGAGTTTCTGCGGCAAAACCCACCACAAAGGGGCGATTTTGCTTGAGGTTGGCAATGGTTTGCACAATGTCGGGGTTTTTAATGAGTTCAATCGTTAAATTATCATTCTCTGCTGTTTTTTTGATTTTCTGCTCGGCAACCGTCTTAGCGCGATAATCGGCAACCGCTGCGCTAGCGATAAAAACATCAGCTTGTTCGCAGGCGCTTAGGCTTGCCGTTAGCATCTGTTCAGCGGATTTAACATCAATGCGTGTAACCCCCGCTGGCGTTGCAAGGTTAACGGGGCCAGCGATTAACGTGACCTGTGCGCCCAGTTGTTTTGCCGCTTGCGCTAAGGCGAAACCCATTTTGCCTGAGCTGTGATTGCTAATAAAGCGCACGGGATCTAAGGCTTCTTGAGTAGGGCCTGCGGTAATCACCACATGTTTGTTGACGAAAATGAGCGGGTGAAACAACCCTTCGGTTGCTTGCACTAAATCTGCGACCTCAAGCATTCTGCCATAGCCCACATCGCCGCAAGCTTGTAAGCCGCTAGCGGGACCAAAAATTGTAAAACTACGTTTTGAGAGGTGTTGGATATTCAGCTGGGTTTGCTGATTACCCCACATGGCTTGATTCATGGCAGGCGCGATAGCAATGGGCGCTTCGGTGGCAAGACACAGTGTAGTGAGCAAATCATTCGCCATGCCGCAGGCAAGACGCGCAATAATGTCGGCGCTAGCGGGCGCGATAATAATCGCATCTGCCCACTTAGCTAATTCAATATGCCCCATTGCCGCTTCGGCTTCGGGATCTAGTAAGGAAGTATGTACTGTGTTGCCAGACAGTGCTTGCAAGGTCAGCGGCGTAATAAAGGTTTGCGCAGCCTCAGTCATTACCACGCGCACATCTGCGCCTTGATCTTTCAGGCGACGCACAAACTCCGCAGACTTATACGCTGCAATGCCGCCGGTAATGCCTAAGATGATTTTTTTGCTTGCCAACATGCCGTCTTAACTTGTGAAATAAAGTTAAGCATCATAATATGAGCGCCTAAGCTTTAAAAGTGCTTTTATACAATAAAGTTGGTAAGCGCTTACATGGATTCAATCGTAAAAGGAGATTAGCTTATGTCTATTCATCAATGGCCTGTCGAACAGCAGCCCCGCGAAAAATTATTAACTTCTGGCGCGCAATCATTATCCGATGCGGAATTGTTGGCGATTTTTTTGCGCACAGGCATTAAAGGTTGTTCGGCGGTGGATTTAGCAAGGCAATTGTTGCAACACTTCGGCAGCTTAACCGCCTTGTTTAATGCTTCGCTTGATGAGTTTTGCCAAACCAAAGGCATGGGAACAGTTAAATATGTGCAGTTCCAAGCGGTGCTGGAAATGGCGCGGCGTTACTATTGGGAGGAATTGCTCGAAAAGCCGATGATGAATTCCGCAGAAGAGGCTGGGCAGTTTTTGCTAAGCCAGATGGCGCATTTGCACCGCGAAGTGTTTAGCTGTTTGTTTTTAGATAATCAGCATAAATTGATTAGTTACGAAGAATTGTTTTTCGGCACCATTAATCAATCACCCGTTTTTCCTAGAGAAA
>CAZMQC010000042.1:0-2534 GCA_964568295.1 uncultured Spongiibacteraceae bacterium
CAAGCGCTGATATGGAACGAAAAAGCGCAAGGCAAACGGGTATTGTTAGATGCGCAAAGCCAACCGTTAGTGTTTGCTGATTTGAACCCGCAAGCGTTGCTTGAAGCAATATTGTGTTGGACGGCAGTGCCTGGTTTTTCAAGGCATCACTGGGGCTGCGATATAGATGTGTTTGATGCCAATACTATGCGTTTGCAGGATGTGCAGCTTATTCCGCAAGAAGTTGAGCAGGGCGGAGCGATGGCGGCTTTGCATGAGTGGCTAGACGAGCGCATTGCTAATAATCAGAGCTTTGGTTTTTTCAGGCCCTATACTAATCAAGCGTGTAAGGTTGCGCAGGAGAAATGGCATTTAAGCTATTGGCCGGTGGCTAAACAGATGGCGCAAACCATTAGCGCTGAAGCGGCTTTAACCATATGGCGGAAAGAAAATTTAGCGTTGCTCTCGCAATTAGAGCAGCAAGCAGAAACGATTTACAACGATTATGTTTGCTTGGATTTCTCTCGTTTGCCTGATTGGTTGGTGTGAATAAAAAAGGGAGGCTTGCGGCCTCCCTTAAAATCTACAACTAAGCAGTGGTACTTATTTGTTGAACGCAGCAACCGATTTTTCGATTTCAGCAATGGCTTCTTTGGAGCCAGCCCAACCGTCAACTTTAACCCATTTGCCTTTTTCCAAATCTTTGTAGTTTTCAAAGAAATGTTCGATTTGTTTGATTAACAACTCTGGCAAGTCAGCAGGTTCTTTAACGTCTTTGTATAAAACGGTTAATTTATCGTGTGGAACCGCTAATAATTTAGCGTCTTTGCCCGCTTCATCGCTCATGTTCAAAATGCCGATTGGACGCGCACGAATAACTGAACCTGGTACCACTGGGTAAGGGGTAACAACCAATACGTCTAAAGGGTCGCCGTCTTCTGATAAGGTGTTAGGGATGTAGCCGTAGTTAGCAGGGTAGAACATTGGGGTTGCCATAAAACGGTCCACCATCAAAGCATCAAAATCATGATCGATTTCGTATTTAATGGGGCTGCTGTTGGCTGGAATTTCGATAACAACGTAAATGTCGTTAGGTAAATCTTTGCCTGCTGGGATGTTGTGGTAGCTCATGCTAAGGTCCTATCAATGTTGTCGGTAAATAAGCGCTAAATTATAGACGCTCGATTAAAAAAATGAAGCGGCAATTTGCCGCAACAAAATTAAACTTGGAATGGCTCGGCAATTTTTTTAGCAACTAAGTTTTTTGCCAATTCCACATATTGCGGTAAACCATTTTTGAACGGCGGATAATCTTCACCTTGAATTAACGGCGATAAGTATTGACGAGCTGCTTCGGTAATATGGAAACCATCTTCGCTAATGTAATCGCGCGGCATTTTCACTTCAACGTTAGCGACTTGCGCCAACGGTGCTTCGCCAATTGTCCAAGTGTATTCGCTGCCCTCGCCACGAATAATCGCGGGCATAACTGCATTTTTGCCAGCCATAGCAAATTCAACCGCTGCTTTGCCAACCGCGTAAGCTTGGTCAACGTCGGTTTTTGAAGCGATATGGCGGGCAGCGCGTTGTAAATAGTCGGCAAGCGCCCAGTGGTATTTGTAACCTAGCTCGCTGCGAATCATGTTGGCTAAGGTTGGTGCAACGCCGCCTAATTGTTTATGCCCAAACGCGTCGGTTGTACCCGCATCAGCTAAGAACGAGCCGTCGGCATATTGTGCGCCCTCGGAGGCAACCACAACACAATAGCCATTCTTTTCAACGGTTTGCTTAACTTTGGCTAAGAATTTTTCTTTGTCGAAAGCAATTTCAGGGAACAAAATAATATGCGGTGGTTGGCCGTCTTTTTCCGAAGCTAAACCGCCTGCTGCGGCGATCCAGCCGGCATGACGCCCCATAACTTCTAAAATAAATACTTTGGTCGAGCTTTCGCACATCGACTTAACGTCTAAACCCGCTTCGCGAGTGGAAACCGCCACGTATTTGGCAACCGAGCCAAAGCCAGGGGAGCAGTCGGTAAAGGGTAAGTCGTTATCAACAGTTTTTGGAATGTGGATGGCTTGAATCGGGTAGCCAAGCTGTTCGGATAGTTGTGAAACTTTTAAGCAAGTATCGGCAGAATCGCCGCCGCCATTGTAGAAAAAATAACCAATATTATGCGCTTTAAATACTTCAATTAAACGTTCGTATTCGGCGCGGTTTTTTTCAAGGCTTTTAAGTTTATAGCGGCAAGAGCCGAATGCGCCTGAAGGGGTGTAACGTAAACCTTGTACCGCTTCGTCGGTTTCAAGGCTGGTATCAATTAATTCTTCACGCAATGCGCCAATAATGCCGTTAAGCCCCGCGTAAACTTTGCCGATTTTTTCAGGGTAAAGTTTAGCTGTTTGCAAAACACCACAAGCTGAGGCGTTAATTACCGAGGTTACGCCGCCTGATTGCGCATAAAAAGCGTTTTTAACCGTCATAGTGATTTCCTAGGTGAAGAATTTGGGTGCGCTATGATAGCGAAAAGCGCGATAAAATTCTATTTGCCGTTG
>CAZMQC010000042.1:2634-6531 GCA_964568295.1 uncultured Spongiibacteraceae bacterium
TTGAGTTGTAAGTCGAATTGGCTAAATTGTTTTTGTAAGTTTTGTAGCGAATCTTTTGGGTGTTTTAAGCCTAAACGTAGTGAGGCGAGTAAGGCCTTCTTTTGCGTGATTTGTTGTTGTAAGCGTTGGCTAATTTTATTTTCTAGGTAATCCAGATGTTGACTGATATTGCTGATGTCTGGACTAATAATCTCCGCCGCTGCCGATGGTGTGGCGGCGCGTAAATCCGCAACAAAATCCGCAATAGTTATATCGGTTTCATGCCCAACCGCGCTAATAATCGGAATAGAGCAAGCAAATATAGCGCGTGCTAGTTTTTCTTCATTAAATGCCCATAAGTCTTCAATCGAGCCGCCGCCGCGTCCAATAATAATGGCTTCAATCGCGGGGTTGCCTTGCTGATTCCATTGTTCAGCCAAGTGTAAAGCGTGGCAAAGTTCGCCAACTGCAGCATCGCCTTGTACGCTGGCGGGAATCACCGTGACTTTTAATAAAGGGTAGCGATTGTTTAATACTTTTAAAATATCGTGAATGGCAGCGCCGGTGGCGGAGGTAATAACAGCGATGTGGGCAGGCGTTTGCGGTAGTGGCTTTTTATAGCGCGTGTCAAACAAGCCTTCATTATTGAGTTGCTGTTTAAGTTGTTCGAAACGGCGTTGCAATGCGCCAAGCCCTGCTTCTTCAAGGTAATCCGCAATTAGCTGATATTCACCGCGTTGCTCGTACAAGCTTACGTTGCCGTGCAAAATAATCTGCATCCCATTTTCAACGCGCGCGCGAATTAACTGGCTGCGATTACGAAACATGGCGCAGCGAATTTGCGCGTTATCATCCTTTAGCGTGAAGTACCAATGGCCTGAAGCGGGTTTGGCGAGATTGGAAATCTCCCCCATCACTTTAATTTTGCCAACATTCATTTCCAAAACACCTTTGGCAAATTGGTTTAGCTCGCTGACGCTGATAATCGGTGTTTCGGGGGTGGTTAATGACATAATTGGCTCAAATTGGGCTGCGTGTGACAGGCTAGTAATATAATCGTGCAGCGTTTTCTTTACTGTTTGGGTTCAAGAAATTATAATGCCTTGCTTCATTCCCGCCAAGCATGACAAGAAGGTGTCCCATGTTGAGAATTCGACAAGAAGCTTTAACTTTTGATGATGTTTTATTATTGCCTCGCTATTCAGAAGTTACCGCTAAGGATGTCTGTCTAAAAACCCGCATCACACGCAACCTAACGTTGAATATCCCTTTGATTTCAGCGGCGATGGATACAGTTACCGAACATCGCTTAGCGATTGCCTTAGCGCAAGAGGGTGGTTTAGGTATTATTCATAAAAGTATGTCGGTTGAAGAGCAAGCGCAGCAAGTGGCTAAAGTTAAGCGCCATGAAAGCGGCATCGTTAAAGACCCGATTACTATTCAAGCCGACGCGCCGATTAGCGATTTATTCCAAATTAAAGAACGACACAATATTTCAGGTGTACCCGTATTAAAAGGTAACGACTTGGTGGGTATTGTAACGAATCGTGATGTGCGCTACGAAAAAGATCGCACCATTCCTGTGTCGCAAATTATGACGCCAAAAGAGCGTTTGATTACCGTATTAGAAGGCACGGATCCAGAGCAAGTTAAGCAATTAATGAGCGATCACCGCATTGAAAAAATCTTGGTGGTGGACGCTGAGTTTAAATTGAAAGGCATGGTTACCGCGACCGATATTCATAAAGCGCAAGCTTATCCAAATGCCTGCAAAGATGAGCAAGGGCGTTTGCGGGTTGGCGCATCGGTGGGTGTAGGCCCTGATACTGATGATCGTGTTGATGCGCTAGTTGCAGCTGGCGTGGACGTGATTGTGGTCGATACCGCGCACGGTCACTCTAAAAACGTATTAAATCGTGTGACTTCGATTAAGAAAAAATACCCAAATTTACAAGTGATTGGCGGCAATATTGCTACGCCAGAGGCGGCAGTTGCTTTAGTTGAGGCGGGCGCGGATGCGGTTAAAGTGGGTATTGGTCCTGGTTCGATTTGCACAACGCGTATTATTGCGGGCATTGGCGTGCCACAAATTTCAGCGATTGCTGATGTTGCCCAAGCTTTACAAGCCTATGATGTACCATTAATTGCAGACGGCGGTATTCGTTTTTCTGGTGATATTGCTAAGGCAGTAGCAGCGGGTGCGAGTGTTGTTATGGTTGGCAGCATGTTAGCGGGCACGGATGAAGCGCCGGGTGAAATTGAGCTTTACCAAGGTCGTTCGTATAAAGCCTATCGCGGCATGGGGTCGATTGGCGCTATGGCAAGAACCCAAGGTTCAAGCGACCGTTATTTCCAAGATGCGTCTAAAGGTGCAGAAAAACTAGTACCTGAAGGTATTGAGGGGCGCGTACCGTATAAAGGTCCAGTCAGTGTCATTATTCATCAATTAATGGGCGGTTTACGCTCGGCGATGGGTTATACAGGCAGCGTGGATATTCAAACCATGCGATCGGAACCTGAGTTTGTGCGTATTACCTCGGCAGGTATCAACGAAAGCCACGTGCACGATGTGGCGATTACTAAAGAAGCGCCGAACTATAAAATTTCATGATATTCATAAGGTGGCTTAGCCACCTTATTTGATTGTGGCTTAGTAAAAGATTTTTGAAACAAAACGAAAGGCTTATTTTATGAGTAAAAATATCCACGACCAACGTATGCTTGTGCTCGACTTTGGTTCACCGTTTACCCAGTTATTAGCGCGACAAATTCGTCAGCTAGGTGTTTACTGTGAAATTTTTCCAGGTGATGTGGATGTTAAGACGATTGAAGCATTTGGTGCCAAAGGCGTTATTTTATCCGGCGCGTTTATTGAACAAGAGCCGCAAGTTATTCCTGAGTGTGTTTTTGCGCTAGGTTTGCCGTTATTGGCTGTAGGCAGCATGATGGCAGCGATGGTTAAGCAGCTTGGCGGTCAAGTGGCAACAGTTGATGGCGACGCGTTTGCGCAAAGCAGCTTAACCGTTACCGTCAATAGCGCTTTATTGAGTAGTGCAAAAAAACTATCGGTATGGATGAGTCAAGGCGAGCAAATCACTCAACTGCCAAAAGACTTCGTTGCGCTTGCCAGCAGTGAGAACTTACCAATTGCAGCAATTGAAAATACTGCTAAACAGTTTTATGCGGTGCAGTTCCACCCAGAGATGGAACAAACCGAGCAGGGCGTTGACTTATTAAAACGATTTACCTTGTCGATCTGTCAGTGTGAGGCGTTGTGGACACCGAGTAATATCATTGCTGATGCGATTCAGGCGGTGCGCGAAAATGTTGGTACAGATCATGTGATCTTGGGCTTGTCGGGCGGAGTTGACTCCTCCGTGGTAGCGGCTTTATTGCATCGTGCGATTGGTGATCAATTAACCTGTGTGTTTGTCGATCATGGCTTATTGCGTTTGCATGAAGGCGATCAAGTGATGGCGATGTTTGCGCAAAACATGGGTATTAAAGTCATTCGTGCGGAAAAAGAGGCGTTGTTTTTAGGACGCTTAGCGGGCGTTACCGATCCAGAGCAAAAACGTAAAATTATTGGCAATACGTTTATTGAAGTGTTTGATGAAGAGGCGGCTAAAATTAGCGATGCTAAATGGCTGGCGCAAGGTACTATTTATCCTGATGTGATTGAGTCTTTTGGCAGCAAAGGCAAGGTGATTAAGTCGCACCATAATGTTGGCGGCTTGCCTGACGATATGGCGTTAAAACTGATTGAGCCATTGCGCGAATTGTTTAAAGATGAAGTACGCAAAATTGGCGTGGAATTGGGCTTGCCATACGATATGGTTTATCGTCATCCGTTCCCTGGCCCTGGTTTGGGCGTGCGTATTGTGGGCGAGATTAAAAAAGAATACGCAGATATTTTGC
>CAZMQC010000042.1:6631-8699 GCA_964568295.1 uncultured Spongiibacteraceae bacterium
GGTTTGGGCGTGCGTATTGTGGGCGAGATTAAAAAAGAATACGCAGATATTTTGCGTCAAGCCGATGCTATTTTCATCGAAGAGCTGCGCAAAGCCGATCTTTACCACAAAACCAGTCAAGCGTTTGCCGTGTTTAATCCCGTTAAATCAGTGGGCGTGGTTAATGAAGAGCGTCGCTATGCTTGGGTGATTGTTTTGCGTGCGGTAGAAACCATTGATTTTATGACCGCGCGTTGGGCGCATTTGCCGTATGACTTGCTGGAAACCGTATCTAGCCGAATTATTAAGGAAGTGCCCGAAGTGTCGCGTGTTGCTTACGATATCTCCAGCAAACCACCTGCGACCATTGAATGGGAATAATCACGGAGCAAGACATTGCATGGATGCAACATGCTTTGTTGCTGGCGGATAAGGCGGCTGAATTAGGCGAAGTGCCTGTGGGCGCGGTAGTTGTGCAAAACGGCGCGATCATTGGCGAAGGGTTTAATCAGCCAATTGGTTTGCACGACCCAACGGCGCACGCTGAAATTCAGGCGTTACGTGCGGCGGGGCAGTTGCTAGGTAATTACCGTCTGCCAGATGCCGATTTATATGTCACCTTGGAGCCCTGTAGTATGTGTGCAGGCGCTATGGTTCATGCGCGCATTCGTCGTGTGATATTTGCAGCTACGGAACCCAAAGCGGGTGTTGTTTGTAGTCAAGCTGAGTTTTTTCAGCAAGATTTCCTTAATCATAAGGTTGAAGTGATAGGTGGCGTTTTAGCGCAGCAAGCGAGTGAGAAGTTACAAAACTTTTTTCGTGAGCGGCGTAAGAAATTTGGCTCATAAAAGATCTATGTTGAAGTTGGTCGGCTAACAATAAAAGCAAAAAATAAGCCTACCAATCAGCCACGAATTAATATAAATTTATCAGAATATTTGCGCAGAAGTTTTTATTGCATATACTGTCGCAATATCAAGTATTTATCGTATTTAGTTAATCAGGTTTGAAATATGTCCTTAATCAAGCTATCAGGCTTGGGTCGTCGCTTAGTTAAAGATGGTTTGTTGACTGAAGAGCAAGCTGTTGAGGCGGTTGATGCTGCTAAACGAGATAAAGTCAGTTTTGTTTATTATGTTGTTTCGCAAGGTTTGGCGAATGGACAAGCTGTTGCGACGCTTGCCTCTAGCGAATTTGGCTCGCCCGTTTTTGACTTGGAAACCTATGATTTTGACTTATTTGATAAAGAATTAGTTAAAATTGAGCTAATTTTAAAGCATAAAGCGGTGCCTTTGTTTAAGCGTGGCAGTCGCTTATTTGTAGCAATGAGCGATCCAACGAATTTGCCCGCTTTAGATGAGATCAAGTTTAATACGGGATTAAGCGTTGAGGCGATTGTTGTTGAAGTCATGGCCTTGCAACGCCTGATTGAACAAATTGAGAAAAGCGCTGAAGGCAGTGTTGGTAGCGGTTTAGATGATTTGGGTGATGCTAGTCTCGATGATTTAGATATTGAGGCAGTGGATGAAGATGGGGGCGGTGACGGCATTGTCAACGTTAACCAAGCCGATGAAACACCTGTTGTAAGGTTTATCAATAAGGTTTTAGTTGACGCAATTCGTATGGGGGCATCAGATATTCACTTTGAGCCTTATGAAAAAACCTACCGTGTGCGCTTTCGTGCTGATGGTATTCTGCAAGAAATCGCTAAGCCACCGATTGCGATGGGTAGCCGATTGGCTGCGCGTTTGAAAGTTATGTCGCAGATGGATATTTCCGAACGCCGTGTGCCGCAAGATGGACGTATTAAGCTTAAATTATCCAAAACCAAATCAATTGACTTCCGTGTTAATACCCTGCCTACGCTTTGGGGCGAAAAAATCTGTTTGCGTATTTTGGATGCTGACTCTGCCAAAATGGGCATTGATATGTTGGGCTACGAGCCAGAACAAAAAGCGCTCTATATGGAAGCGCTCAAATTCCCACAAGGTATGATTTTGGTGACAGGACCTACGGGTTCGGGTAAAACCGTATCACTTTATACTGGCTTGAATATTCTTAATACGCCAGAAGTGAACATTTCAACCGC
>CAZMQC010000042.1:8799-11082 GCA_964568295.1 uncultured Spongiibacteraceae bacterium
ATTATTGCCCAACGTTTAGGTCGGCGTTTATGTAGCGCCTGTAAAGAGCCGGTTGAATATCCTAAACAAATGTTGTTAGATGAAGGCTTCTTAGAAAGTGATTTTGAAACCATGACCTTGTTTAAACCAGTGGGTTGCTCAAAATGTAACAAAGGTTATAAAGGTCGTGTTGGAATTTATGAAGTAGTTAAAAACACGCCGGCTATACAAAAGGTTATTATGGCAGGCGGCAACTCAATTGAAATAGCAGAAGTTGCGCGTGCAGAAGGATTCAATGACTTGCGTCGTTCGGGCTTGCTGAAAGTGGCTCAGGGTGTAACCAGTCTTGAAGAAGTAAACCGTGTAACCAAGGATTAATCCATGGCTCAAGTAAAAAAACAAAAACAAAAAAAAGCACCACAGCCTAGCGTGTTTCAATGGAAGGGAGTTGATAGAAAAGGCAATAAGATGAAAGGCGAGATGGAGGCGCTGAGTAAGGCCATCGTTATCTCCAACTTAAAAGCGCAAGGGATTACTGCTAAGCGTGTGGATAAGGCGCTGAATCTATCGTTTGGTGATGGCATTAAGCCGATGGATATTGCCATTTTTACACGCCAATTGGCAACGATGATGAAGTCGGGTGTGCCACTGATACAGTCGTTCGATATTGTTGCGGAAGGTTTGGAAAACAAATCAATGGCGAAATTGGTGCGCGAAATTCGTAACGACGTTGCTGGCGGTGGTAACTTAGCGGGTTCTTTAGCTAAACATCCTAAATATTTTGATGAGTTATTCTGTAACTTGGTTGAATCGGGCGAACAGTCGGGTGCGTTGGAAACCATGCTAGACCGTGTAGCAACCTATAAAGAAAAGTCCGAAGCCTTAAAATCAAAAATCAAAAAAGCCATGACTTATCCTATCGCGGTTGTTGCGATTGCCTTTGTGGTCACGGGCTTGTTGATGGTTAAAGTTGTACCGCAGTTTGCTAGTATTTTTGAAGGCTTTGGTGCGGAACTTCCAGCCTTTACCCAAATGGTTGTGGCAATGTCCGATTGGTTTCAGGCTAATTGGTTTATCTCAGTGGTGATTATTGCGGTTGTGGTCACGGCGCACAAAGAGGCCTCTGTTCGCTTTAAGAAATATCGCGATACGGTCGATGCTATTCTGCTTAAAGCGCCCGTGGTAGGTAATATTGTTAATCAGTCAGTTTATGCGCGTTTTTCTCGTACCTTAGCAACAACGTTTGCGGCGGGTGTGCCGTTAGTTGATGCGTTGAATTCGGTTGCGGGCGCGGCGGGTAATGAAATTTATCGCGTGGCAATTACTAAAATTCGCGAAGAAGTAACAACAGGTACCCAGTTAAACTATGCATTAAAAGCCTGTGGCTTATTCCCCTCTATGTTGATACAGATGGTGGCGATTGGTGAGGAGTCAGGTCAGCTAGATACCATGCTCGAAAAGGTAGCTAACCACTACGAAGCAGAGGTTGATAACTCGGTAGATGGCTTAACCTCATTGATGGAGCCGATCATTATGTCGGTGCTAGGTATTTTGGTTGGTGGTTTGATGGTTGCTATGTACTTGCCAATCTTCCAGTTGGGTAACGCGATTTAATCGCCAATAATAATTACCAATAGTGTTGTTTATGATTGATACCTTGGCAGCAATGCCATATTTTTTCTATACCTGTGTATTTGTTTTTAGTTTGTGCATTGGTAGCTTTTTGAATGTAGTTATTTATCGGCTGCCTATCATGTTGCAACGCGAATGGCAGCAAGAAGCAAAATGGATTTTGCAGCAGCCAGATGACAATGAACAAACAACACGCTTTAATCTCGCCTTTCCTGCTTCGGCTTGCCCGAATTGCCAACAGCCAATCAAAGCTTGGCAAAATATCCCCGTTATTAGCTATTTAATGCTGTGTGGCAAATGCGCTGGCTGTCAACAAAGTATTTCGATTCGATACCCTGCTATTGAATTGCTAACAGGCGTGTTGGCGGTGTTGCTTGCAATCAAATTCGGTGCCAGTGCTCAGTTTTTAGCGCTGTTGCTTTTCACTTATGTGGTGATTGCTTTGACGGGCATTGACTACGATACTCAGTTGCTGCCTGATAACTTGGTTTTGCCCTTGCTGTGGCTGGGGTTGCTGCTCAATACCCAATCGTTGTTCGTTAGTTTGCAGGATGCGGTGATTGGCGCAGCAATCGGTTATGGATTCTTATGGTCGGTATTTTGGTTGTTTAAAATCGTAACGGGTAAGGAAGGTATGGGTTATGGTGATTTTAAATTAATGGCAGCGTTTGG
>CAZMQC010000043.1:0-2236 GCA_964568295.1 uncultured Spongiibacteraceae bacterium
TTTAGGCAACCGTGCTAAAGAAAGCTTAGTGGTGGATTTTATCAACCAAACCGACCTGGATCAGATTGGCGACAAAGCCAGCGTTATTGAAGCGTTTTTTGCATTTGCTCAAGCCGAGCAGCGGCGCGAGGCGGAAGAGTTGATCCATGCCGAAAGCCTCAATGCAGAAGAGGCCCGGCGCTATATCACCACTTCGCTTAAACGGGAGTATGCCAGCGATGCAGGTACAGAGCTGAACGCCATCCTGCCCAAGATGAGCCCGCTGAACCCGCAGTACCTGACCAAGAAGCAGAGCGTATTGCAAAAAATCGCTGCGTTTGTGGAAAAGTTTAAAGGCGTAGGTGGGCAGATCTAGGTGCTTCTAGACGCTAAGCACAGGGCAGGGAAATATGTATAACAAAGCGCTCCACCGGACGGCAATGGCGCTACGCTTCATTACCACCGGTGAGCTTGGTCGTTATGTGATCTTTGGTGTAACTAGAAAATTTCGCTGTGGGAGCCAATTCGAGCAAGTTGCAGTGTGCTATTAGCAACTCTGTAGATTAAAACAAGGTCTGGCTTGATGTGGCAATCTCTAAAGCCGAGCCAATTTCCACTGAGAGGATGGTCAACATTTTTTGGCGAGAGTGATTCACCGCGCTGGAGTTGGGAGATAATATTCCCAACTTCCAGAATGTCAGGAATAGGCATTTTAGCGATTTTTTTGAAATCTTTTTTAAATTGAGTTGAATACTCAAGGGTGAGCATGTCGTACTTTGCCTTCGGTTAAGTCATTTAACATGGCATCAAGAGACGTGCTTCGCTGGCCTTTACCTTCTGCCAGTTCTTGAATTGCAGCAGCAGTTGTTTCATTTGGTTGGCGTGCTTTAAGCTCAAAAGGTATGCCGCCATGATTGATGACGGCACGCGCAAAAAGCTTGAGTGCCTGAGATGGGCTTAGTCCGACATCATCACAAATGTTTGTAAATGCGACTTTTGTGTCATGATCTATGCGTGTGCTAAGCATTTCGCTTTTCATGATAATTACTCCAAAGTGTGTTGCAATGTAAAACATTGTAGCACACAGTTGGAATATCACATAACAAAGCGCAAAGGTCGCGGCCTTTGGTCGCTGGGACGTAAGACTGCTGATGCGTTTTTCCGCCCCTGTGCGCGGCGTTATGCTCTTTAGGCAGTAAGTAAAATATAGAGGATAGTGCTATAGCAAACTTTAAAGATGGCTTAATCCGTGAAAGTTTGAATGTTGGACTTAGCAAAACGAGTGACTTTGCTAGCGGCAATGTAAAATGACACCCGTTGGCAATTGAAAATTGACCCCTGAAGTAAAATGTCACTCTTTTTCGAGGGGTACATAGTTAACTCAGGAATGGCAGTGAATATTAAAATGCTCAAACAACAAGGCATGGCGATTAAGGCCATTGCTAGAGCAAGAGTGTTAGAGCCAGATATTGCAGGCAATGGAGTCGGCTGCTACGTGAAACTGATTTATACGGACGTAGCAATTGATGATTTGAAGCTGTTTGATAAGACTCATCTTTTTCGCTGAGGCTATAGGCATCGATATTGGCGTCAGTCTCAGCTATTAAAGCGCGTGCCGCCTTGTGGTGTTGCCATCAACATGAGGGCAATGCTATATTCATTATCAACAAATATGAATATTTCAAGAGGTGCTTTATGGCAACAACCAGTCTAAGCCTTGGTGAGCATTGGGAAGTGTTTATTAAGAATGAAGTCTCAAGTGGTCGTTATGGCTCTGCCAGCGAAGTGGTGCGAGACGCTCTACGTGCGATGGAAGAACGAAAAAGTAAGCTGGCTGCCTTGCGCGCGCATCTCGCAGTGGGGGCTGCTCAAGCAGAAAGAAATGAATTTGTAGATAATTTTTCTATGGATGCGCTTATTAATGATTTGGATGCAGAATCTTAATGGCACTCACAAAACAAGTCAGGGTAACTCCGCAAGCTCAAGAAGACTTACTAAACATAGGTCGCTATACAGAGCGTACTTGGGGAAAGGTGCAACGAATCCGCTACTTGAAAAATATGGCAGCGCGGTTTAAGTGGTTGGCTAAAAATCCAATGTTGGGAAAACACCGATTTGATATTAACGAAGGGTATTATAGTTTCCCTGAAGGAAAGCATATCATTTTCTACCTCGTAACGGATTTCTCGATTGATATTATTGGCATCCCACACAAAGAAATGGACATCATTAATTATTTTTCTTAGCTTTTATGGGG
>CAZMQC010000043.1:2336-11008 GCA_964568295.1 uncultured Spongiibacteraceae bacterium
TACTGTATAAATAAACAGATTTTTATTGACGAATAATAAAATCGAATTATACTGTACGGAAAAACAGTAATTGAGAGGTTGTTATGTTGTTATCTGTTTGCAAAGGTTTGGTTCAAAGCGCAGTCGTTAGCGTCGGTCAGGTTGTCCGCAGTCAGTCATTAAAGCCTGTGAGTTATAGCAATTTTCGTTTAGCGGTGGAGCAAGCGGGCGCGCGTAAGGTGCGTAACAAAGGCAAAACCACCTATTTATACGACCAGCATAATCGTGTGATTGCTATTTTAAAAACCGCTTCTATGGATGCCTTTGGCCGTATCCAACCTGCTCAATATTACGTGCGCGCTGCCTAAATTTGTTTTCTCCCCTCCCTGCGCTATAAGGAAGTAAAGCAGGGCTTTTTCTTTTTTGCATTCTTCCTTTGCTATATCGCTATAAGCATTTCATAATGCCGAAGTATCTTTTAATAAAAACCACGTAGAACCCTGAATGAGCAAGAAAAAACAAGGAAATGATCCGTTTGCAGAGCGTGAGGCGCGTAAGTATGTGTCGCCGATTGCGAGTCGAGAATTTATCGCCGACTTAATTGGTAAACATGGCTCGCTAACGCAAAAACAACTGATTAAGCATCTTGGTTACAGTCAAGAAGATGAGCTGGAAGCAATACGCCGCCGCGTTATTGCCATGCTGCGCGATCAACAGTTATATGAGTTAGAAAATGGTGCTTTGGCTGTTTTGGATGACCGTGTTTTACTGCGCGGTACGATCGCTGCGCATCGTGATGGCTTTGGTTTTTTAATCCCCGATGAAGGTGGTGACGATTTATTTTTATCGTTCCATGAAATGCGTAAGGTGTTTGATGGCGATGTGGTGCTGGTGCGCGAGTTACCATCGCATCGCGGCAAGCGTCATGGTGAAATTGTGCGGGTGGTGGAGCATAAAACCACTAAGCTGGTTGGTAAGCTACTAGTCGATAAAAAACAGTTACGCGTTGTACCAGAAAATCCCAAAATTCAGCATACTATATTTATTGAAGATGGCTTTACTTTAAACGCTGAGCACGAACAGATTGTCGTGGTGGAAATTACTCAGCAGCCGAGCGCAAGAGTTGTAGCGCGCGGTGTGGTGGTAAAAGTATTAGGTGAGCGAACTGCGCCGGGCATGGAAGTGCAAATTGCTTTGCATGAATTTGGTATTCCGCATGAATGGCCAGAAGCGGTTTTAGAGCAAGTTAAACACTTTGCCGATGAGCCCAGCGAGCAAGACAAACAACACCGTATGGACTTGCGCGATTTGCCGCTAATGACGATTGATGGCGAAGATGCTAAAGATTTTGATGATGCGGTGTATTGTGATAAAAAAGCGGGCGGCGGTTGGCGCTTATGGGTTGCCATTGCTGATGTGTCTCAATATGTGAATTTAGACAGTCCGCTCGACCAAGAGGCGTTAAAACGCAGCACCTCGGTTTATTTTCCTGATTTTGTTGTACCGATGTTGCCAGAACAACTTTCCAATGGGCTTTGTTCATTGAAGCCGATGGTGGATAGGTTGAGTCTGGTTTGCGAGATGACCATTAGCGCCAAAGGGCGTATGAGCGGCTATCAGTTTTATCCAGCGGTAATTCGTTCTCATGCGCGGCTCACGTATAACGAAGTGTGGCGTATGTTGGAAGACAATAGTGCCAGCAACCCTTTGCGCCAACAATACGGCGAAATTAGCCCGATACTCGATAATTTATATGCCTTGTATAAGGCATTGCGTAGCCAACGCTTAATTCGTGGCGCGCTTGATTTTGATACAGTTGAAGCTAAGCCGATTTTTGATGAACAGCGCAAAATAGAGGGCTTTACCGTTTTACAGCGTAATGATGCGCACAAGCTAATTGAAGAGTGTATGTTGTGCGCCAATATTGCTGCGGCAAAATTGGTTGAAAGTTTGAGTTTGCCGGTTTTGTATCGTGTGCATGAGGGGCCAACCGAGAAGAAGCTGGTTGCGTTACGTGCTTATTTGCAAGAGCTCGGTTTGAGTTTGGCGGGTGGTAATGAGCCAACGCCGCGCGATTATCAAGCATTAGCCGATGCGGTTGCGCAGCGCGATGATGCTTTACTACTGCAAACCATGATTTTGCGTTCGATGAGTCAGGCGGTTTATCAGCCTGAAAATAAAGGCCATTTTGGTTTGGCCTATCCTTTATATACGCATTTTACCTCGCCAATTCGCCGCTATCCTGATTTGTTGGTGCACCGCTTAATCCATTACGCAATTGCGCATACTATTGGGCATAAGCATTTGTGTGTGCCTGATTCGAAAAAAACACAGCTCAGCAAAAAGCCGTACTTTTATAGTATGGACGATATGGTGCAAATGGGCGTGCATTGCTCAATGGCAGAGCGTCGTGCCGATGACGCTTCGCGTGATGTGTTAAGCAGTTTGAAGGCGCAGTTTTTGCAACAATATGTCGGCGATGTGTTTACTGGTTCAATTAGCACGGTAACTTCATTTGGGCTGTTTGTTGAGTTGGATGATTTATATACCGAGGGCTTGGTGCATGTGAGCGAAATGGATAATGATTTTTACCACTATGACAATAAGCAGCGTTTAATTGGTGAGCGTACCCGTCGGGTTTTCCGCATGGGCGACCGCGTTAAAGTGCAGTTAAAAGAAGTGGATTTGGAAGAGCGTAAAATTCATTTGATATTGCTTGATCAGTTAACCGAAAAAGGCAAAAAAGTCGTTAAGAAAGTAGCAGCAACAGAAAAACCAAGTAAAAAAGCAAAAAAAGAACCAGCTAAGAAAGTACTTAAACGAAGAAAATAGACGTATGGCAATAGTTTACGGGTTACACGCGGCGCAGAGCGTAGTGCGTCATCAGGCAGATACAATTAAAGTGCTGTTTTACGATAAAAAACGTAATGATCAGCGCTTACAGCAATTATTGGATATGGCACAAAAACAAGGTATCGCTTGTGTGCCTGCTACCAAGACGCAATTAGATGAAAAAGCGGGCGATGATCGTCATCAGGGTGTAGTAATTGATGCGATTGAGCGTAATCATCATTTACCGTTGGAAGAATTGCTGCAAAACCTCAATGAACCAGCGCTTTTACTGATTCTTGATGGTGTTACCGATCCGCATAATTTGGGCGCGTGTTTGCGTACTGCCGAAGCCGCTGGTGTTCATGCGGTGATTTACCCTAAAGATAAATCGGCGGGCATTAATGCAACGGTGCGCAAAGTGGCGTGTGGTGCGGCAGAGGTTATTCCAACCTATGCGGTGACCAATTTGGCGCGTACCTTGGAAGATATTAAGCAGCTGGGCATTTGGATTGTCGGTACCGCAGGTGAAGCTGAACAAAGTCTTTATGATATGGATTTAAAAGGGCCGATGGCCTTGGTGATGGGCGCGGAAGGCGAGGGTATGCGCCGTTTGACCCGCGAACATTGCGATTATTTAGCAAACTTACCTATGGCGGGTACGGTCAGCAGCTTAAACGTGTCGGTAGCAACTGGTGTTTGTTTGTTTGAAATGGTGCGCCAGCGTCGCAAGTAGTCAATATGTTGCAATATACGATCGCTTCAACTGCCCTCGGGCAAGCGCTGTTAGTGCAAAGCCAGCAAGGTATTCGCGCCTTGTTTTTTGCCGAGACAGAGCAGGATTTGCTTAACGCACTGCATACACTTTACTCTGGGCAAGACTGCCAACGCCAAGATGCGCGCTTGCGTGCAGTGCTGGAAAACATTGTTGCCACTTGGCAAGCAAATCAACCGCTTGATTTACCTTTAGATTTGCAAGGTACGGATTTTCAAAAAAAGGTTTGGAAAGCGTTGCTTAGTATTCCATTCGGCGAAGTTTGGACTTACTCACAGTTGGCGGCTTACATTGGTCAGCCAAGTGCTTTTCGCGCTGTTGCATCAGCGTGTGCTAAAAATAAGCTAGCGATTATCGTGCCATGCCATCGTGTGATTAGTAAGAATGGGCAATTGGGCGGCTATCGTTGGGGGCTACAACGCAAACAACTTTTGTTGCAGCACGAGCAAAAACTGCTTGCAAAATGAACAATAGCTGCATAAACTACGCGCCCTTATTCCGTACCCTAGGGTATGGGTTTTATCCACTCCTTGTTTTACCGCGTAACGCATAAGCGGAAGACGTAAACCAAAGGGAGACCACAAAATGCGTCATTACGAAATCGTATTTCTGGTACATCCAGATCAAAGCGAACAAGTTCCAGCGATGATTGAGCGTTATAAAAGCACAATCGAAACTGACGGCGGTAAAATCCACCGTTTAGAAGACTGGGGCCGTCGCCACCTAGCTTACCCTATCGACAAAATTCATAAAGCGCATTACGTGTTGATGAACGTTGAAATGACTCAAGTTGCTTATGACGAACTTGATGCAGCTTTCCGTTACAACGACGCAGTATTACGTAACTTGATTATTCGTCGTGATGAAGCGATTGCTGAAGAATCTTTCATCATGAAAGCTGAGCGTGAAAAAGAAAGCCGTGAGCAACGTCGTGCCGCTGCTGAAGCACGCCAAGCGCAAGAAGCAAATGATAACGAAGAAGCAGATGATGCTTCTGATGAAGAATAATCGGGGGTATTAATCATGGCACGTTTTTTTCGTCGTAGAAAGTTTTGTCGTTTTAGCGCCGAAGGTGTTAAAGAGATCGACTATAAAGATTTAGAAACCTTGAAAGCCTATATTTCTGAAACAGGCAAAATCGTACCAAGCCGTATTACTGGTACCAGTGCTAAATATCAGCGCCAACTTGCAACTGCAATCAAACGCGCTCGCTTTTTAGCATTATTGCCTTATTCAGATTCACATAAATAAGGCGGGGTTAACCCATGTTGCCCTTAGCTGATTGGGTCATGCGAGGGCGTGGCCAAGCTATCAGTATTATTGTTGTTGCATTAGTAACCAGTATCGTAGTTTGGCCCAATAGCATACTAGCAGCGGCAGTGATTGCCCTGATAGCAATGCGCACAGGCAGTAAAAATGGCGTAGAGTTGTGGTTTTTTGCTTTATTGCCAGCTTTGCTACTGATTAAGGCGGGTAGTTATATTCCTGTGCTGCTTATCACAGCCAGCTTAGCTACTGGTCTGTTGCTTAGGCAATTAAGGCAGTGGTCTTACGTGTTGATGGCAATCTCGGCAATAGGTTTGATAACAGCGCTATTGTTTGATGGACTTGCTCAATCAATGCTGCAAGCGAACGTGAATACATTTCAGCAGTTGCTTGAACAAGTAAAACCACAAGTGAAAGAGCCAGAGCTTTATGATTTGCTGATAGAAACCATTACGCCGACTTTTGTGGCGGGCATGATGGGAATTTCACTAACAATCAGTACCTTTTTGGCGCTGGTGTTGGCGAGATATTGGCAAGCGGGGTTGTATAACCCTGGCGGTTTTCAACAGGAATTCCACGCAATTCGCTTGGAGAAAATGTGGCTAATCGCAGGCTTTGTGTTGTTGGCGTTATTATCCCTGTTAGGGAAGGCGTATTTAACATGGGTTTGGATTGTCCTATTCCCATTGTTGGTTGCTGGTATAGCGCTGTTTCACGCGATTGCTAAGTACAAAAAACTGCGTTTGCATTGGTATGTTATTTTTTACTTTATTGTATTGCTAGGTGATGCGTCCAAAGTGTTGCTGATCATGCTAGCGATAACAGATAGCCTGTTTAATTTAAGACAGCGCTTATTTGTGAAAACTATCGATTAATTCAAAGAGGGTGACGTAATGAACGTTATTTTGTTGGAAAAAGTGAGCAATTTAGGCGGCTTGGGCGATCAAGTTAGCGTAAAAGCAGGCTATGGCCGTAACTACTTAATTCCTTTTGGTAAAGCGGTTCCTGCAACAGCAGACAATATCGCTTCTTTCGAAGCGCGTCGTGCGCAATTGCAAGCGGCTGCGGATGCTAAATTGGCAGAAGCGCAAGCGCGTGCAAATAAATTAGCTGAATTGAAAGTCAGTGTTGCTGCTAATGCAGGCGACGAAGGCAAATTGTTCGGTTCAGTAGGCACAGCGGATATCGCTGATGCATTAACTGCTGCTGGCGTTGCTGTTGCGAAAAGCGAAGTGCGTTTACCAAACGGTTCTATCCGTGAAGTGGGCGAATTTGAAGTTGACGTACAAGTACACAGCGAAGTAACGGCAACCGTTACTGTGATTGTTGTTGCGCAATAATCGCATTTGCTTTTGAGAATAACGCCGTCTTATTCGATGGCGTTATTCTTGCCAACAGTATAAAATCGCAAGGACTGTAACTAAGCAATCATCAGTCCAATGGATAGTATTTTTACTGACGAACCCAATCAATTTGAGCAAGAGCTTGATATTCAACAGCTCCTACCTCCGCATTCTATCGAATCAGAACAATCCGTCATTGGTGGCTTACTGCTTGCTAACCATTATTGGGATGATGTTGCTAGCTTTCTAACTTCCGATGATTTTTATCGCGCCGAGCATCGGCATATTTATCGTGCCATGGAGTTGCTTGCTAATGAACAGCAACCGATTGATGCGCTGACTTTATCCGAGAAACTGCATAATTTAGCTTTGCTGGATAAAAGCGGCGGCATGGCTTATTTGGCTGAACTGGCTCAGCAAACCCCTAGCGCGGCTAACGTCATTGCCTACGCCAAAGTGGTGCAAGAAAAAGCGCTATCACGCAAGTTGCTCATTACCGCGAACCACATCGAAACCATTACGCGTTCACCAGAAGGGCGTTCGGTTAAAGATATTGTTGAAGAAGTCGAACGTCAGTTGGTCGAAATTTCCGATGGCCGCGCCAAAGAGGGCGGTACGCGCTTTATCAACCCTATTCTCAAAGCAACTATCGCGCAAATTGACACTTTGGTACAAAACCAAGGGCAGCTATCGGGTATTAGCACTAATTTTACTGATTTGGATAAAATGACCAACGGGCTGCAAAAGTCAGATTTGATTATTGTGGCGGCAAGACCGGCGATGGGTAAAACCACCTTTGCCATGAACTTGGTTGAAGCAGCGTTATTAAAAAATGGCGATGCGCCTAAACCGGTTGTGGTTTTTAGTATGGAAATGTCGGCTGAACAGCTGATGTTGCGATTATTGTCGGCGGTTGGACGTATTGACCAAGGCAGTATTCGTCGTGGCGATTTACAAGACGATGACTGGACTGGACTAGAAGCGGCTGCGGCTAAGCTTCACAATAAGCCATTATATATTGATGATACCCCTGCACTAACACCGAGCGATTTAAAATCACGTATTCGCCGCATTCAACGCGAACATGGCGAGATTGGTTTGGTGATGGTGGATTATTTGCAATTAATGCAAGTGAGTGGGCGTTCCGAAGGGCGAACTGCGGAAATTTCTGAAATTTCGCGCTCGTTAAAAGCCATGGCGAAAGAGTTTAATTGCCCCGTAGTTGCGCTTTCGCAGCTGAACCGTAGTTTGGAAAATAGACCTAATAAACGCCCGCAAATGTCGGACTTGCGCGAATCGGGTGCGATTGAGCAGGACGCTGATATTATTATGTTTATTTATCGCGATGAAGTTTATCACCCTGACAATCAAGAAAACCAAGGTAAAGCGGAAATCATTATTGGTAAGCACCGCGCAGGTGAGCCAGGAACCGTGCATCTTGCCTTTATCGGTCGTTACACGCGCTTTGATAACCTAGCGCAGCCGCAAGACTACCAGTAGCTTGGGGTTATTCGGATGGGGTGCTCGCTGATTGGTATTCAACGCGCAGCGCTTCGGCAAAGTCACGAGCAATATCAATAGCAGGGTCAATTGCTGCTTCTTCTACACCTAGCCCGCGCAGTGTGAGCGCCATCATTTGCTCTGCTTGTTCAATGGTAATACGTTGCTGTAAGTAATGGCGTAATAAACTATCAACGTTGCCGATTGTGTAAGTTTGCGCGATAACAAATGAAATATCGCGTTTTACCAAACTTGCCATTGCCTGATTGGCTTTTTGGAAGCGGTAGTCATCTTCAGCCGGCGGTTGAAAGAAATCAATGTCACTGCTAAGACGCACCAAAACTCGGCCGAAACAGGGGTGTTCTTTGCAATAGCTAACAAAGCCGTATGTTAAACAGGCAATAAATGCTTCGGTACTAATATTGCTGGGAATACGTTGTTCGATCTCTTTGTGTACTTGGTCGCGTACACACTCAATCACAGCCGTTAAAACTTCTTCGCGAGTTTGGAAGTAATTATAAAATGTACCGCGCGCCATACCTGTATGGCTCATGAGTTCATCAATGCTGGTTCCAGCTAAACCTTTATCCGCAATAATACCCGCCGCAGCGTTGATAATGGCTGAGCGCGTTTTTTCGCGTTTACTGGTTAAAGGCAAGGAGCATATTTTCATCATGCGGGCATTATAACCTACTGAAATCTAAATCATATTGATTAAGGTCAGTTTGTTCATAAAAGACTGACCTTGTCCTCTTAAAAATATTTAACGGCTAAAAAAGAGCCTAATATTTGAGAATCTGCTAAATTGACACGATTGTCAAAACCATAAATCAATGCGGAAAAGATAGCAAATTAAAGGATACTCAGATGATACGTTTGCATTCCATCAAAACACTCAGTTCCCTCTCGTTAGCCTTGGTTTTATCGGCTTGTATTGGGCAAGATAAAGCAGCGGACGCAGGACAAGTGCCACCACCGCC
>CAZMQC010000044.1:0-4282 GCA_964568295.1 uncultured Spongiibacteraceae bacterium
CCAACCACATTAATGGCAAACAGCAAGCCAAAATAGCTAGGCTCAATAGCAAAAATCTCAATATAAACGGTGGGCGATCCAGTGATATAAGCAAACATAGTGGCGCTGGCAAAACCGCCAGAAAGCAAATACGCCCAAGTTTGCGGATTTTTCAGCACCATGCCATAAGCGCGAAAATAATCGACTAGGTTCACCCCTTGTCGCTTTTCTGCGCCATTAGTTTCTGGCAAATACACCATGATTAGTGTTAGCGCAACCAACGCAAACAGCATTAATACCCAAAAAATCATGCGCCAATCTGAATACGCCAAAATAATACCGCCCAAACTTGGCGCGATTAAAGGCGCAATCGTCATTGCCATCACCACATACGACATGGCTTTTGCCGCTTGATCGCCTGCCCATAGATCACGCACAATCGCACGACCCGCCGCAGGACTTGCCGAAGCCGCTAAGCCTTGCAGAACGCGGGCAATTATTAATACCTCAATGGTTGGCGCTAAAGCGCACGCAATGGTTGCCAACAAAAACAAGGCAAAACCAATCAATAATACGGGTTTGCGACCAAAACGATCTGATAGTGGTCCAGCTATCAATTGCCCAGCGGCGATACCAAAAAAGAAGCTGCTAACGCTATGCCCAGACATCGCCGAGCTCACGCCAAAATCAGCCGCAATCGCGGGCAAACTTGGCAAATACGTATCAATTGCGAATGGGCCTATCGCCGATATAAAAGCCAGTAAAAAGATAATGCCCAATTCTTGCTTATGTTGTGTTGTCATACCCTTAACGCCGCCAGAATGCTGGCGTAAAAATAACCAATAAAGTAAAGATTTCTAGTCGTCCTAATAACATAGACAAACACAAAATCCATTTGCCAGCCACAGAAACCCCTGCGTAATTATTCGCCACCGAACCCAAGCCAGGGCCTTCATTATTCAAGGAAGAAATGGTTGCAGAATAGGCGCTGTAAAAGTCCAATCCCGTTGCTTGCAGTAAAATCAAAATCACTAAAAAAGTTAGCGCATAAATCGCAACAAAACTCCAAACCGCCGATAAAACATTCTGCGAAACCGCCCGCCGTTTAAGTTTTAACGGAATAACCGCATTGGGATGTACCAGTTGTTGTAACTCGCGCCAAGCTTGTTTAGCAATCAACATAATACGAATGGTTTTTATACCGCCACCAGTTGAGCCGCCACAGCCACCTACACAACTCAGAATAAAGATAAAGCTTGGTAAAAATAGTGGCCATGCGCTGAAATCGGTTGTGGTAAAACCCGTGGTAGTGGCAATTGAAACGGTTTGCGCAATCGCATGATAAAGCGTGCTATCTAATTGTTGGTGATAACGATACAAATATAGCGAAACGGCGGTGATCGTGCAGGCAATCAGCATGAAAAAGAAATAAAACCGCGTTTCCGAATCCGAAAAATAATGCTTAACCGTCCAGCGACTATAAGTGTAATAATGCAAGGCAAAATTCAGCGCCGCCACAAACATAAACAAGCTAGCAATCATCCAAATCGCGGGGCTGTGGTAATAACCTAAACTGGCATCATGGGTGGAAAAACCGCCGATAGAAATAGTGGCAAAGCTATGACCAATCGCATCGAACGCGTCCATACCCGCCAACCAATAGGCAACCGCACAAAGCGCAGTTAATAACACATAAATAAAGAACAACCAGTAAGCGGTTTTGGTAATGCGCGGGGTAAGTTTGTTGTCTTTAATCGGCCCTGCTTCGGCGCGATAAAGCTGCATTCCACCAATACCCAACAGCGGCAAAATGGCAATCGCGATAACAATGATACCGATACCGCCTAACCATTGCAGTTGCTGGCGGTAATACAAAATTGACTTGGGCATGGTATCTAGCCCTGCAATCACCGTTGCGCCCGTGGTAGTGAGGCCAGAAATTGACTCAAACACCGCCTCACTCACCAATAAAGGGTGGGAGCTGTTCATCATAAACGGCATTGCACCAAACAATCCCAATACGCTCCAGAATAAGGAGGTAAGCAAAAACCCATCGCGTGTTTTTAATTCATTGCCTGTTTGATGCACGGGTACCCAAATAATCAAGCCAATGATAAAGGTAATTAAGAATGACAATAAGAACGCAAGATGTTCGCCATCGTTGTATAAAATAGACACCGCCAACGGTATCAAATGCGTCAGGCTAAACAGCATGAGCAAGATGCCTAATACGCGGAAAACAATGGCTAAATTCATGGTTAGAACAAACTAAAGCCGACTTGGAACAGTTTTTCTACTTCGCGAATTTTATCTTTATCGGCTAAAAAGATAATCACGTGGTCATCGCTTTCAATTTTGGTTTCGCTATGGGCAATAATCACCTTATTGCCCCGCACAATCGCGCCAATACTCGCGCCGGTCGGCAACTGCACCTGTTCAACCGTGCGCCCAACAATTTGCGAGCTATCTTTATCGCCACGCGCGGTAATTTCAATCGCTTCGGCCACACCTCGTCTTAACGAATAAACGTTACTCACCTCGCCACGACGCACATGGCGCAACAAACTACCAATTGTGATTTGCTGTGGCGAAAGTGCAATATCAATTTGCCCGCCTTGCAGTAAGTCCACGTAAGCCATATTGGTAATTAAAGTAATTACTTTTTTAGCGCCTAAACGTTTAGCCAATAATGACGCCATAATATTGGTTTCATCGTCGCTGGTGAGCGCTAAAAATACATCACAGGTGTCAATTTCTTCGCCAATCAGTAGTTCGCGGTCGGATGGATTGCCGTGTAACACCAAGGTTCTTTGCAATAAATCAGACAACTGTTCGCAGCGCTCCAAACTACGATCAATAATCTTCACTTGATAACGATGCTCGATAGCAAGCGCCAGCTTACTGCCAATATTGCCGCCGCCAGCAATCATAATGCGCTTATAACTACGGTCGTAGCCATGCAAGGCATTCATCAAAATCGGCACATGCGGCGTGGCGGCAATAAAAAACACTTCATCGTCCGCTTCAATACTGGTTTCTCCATCTAATTTAATCGAGTGGTCGCGTCGATAAATCGCGGCTATACGTGTTTCGGCATTAGCGATGAGCTCTGGAATTTGTTTAAGCTTTTTGCCAGTGAGCGCCATCGCCGCCACCGCACGAACGCCGACTAAACGCACTTTATCTTCGGCGAAATCAACCACCTGCAAAGCGCCTGGGTGCGCCAACAAACGCTCAACGTAGGTGGTTACTAAGCGTTCAGGGCTAATAATAAAGTCGATAGGAATGTGCTCTTTAGCAAAAATTTTATTTTGCGTTAAATAGGCACTGGAGCGGATACGACAAACTTTAGTAGGAATTTTGAAAATTGAATAGGCTAACTGACAGGCAATCATATTGATTTCGTCGTTGTCGGTAACCGCGATAATCATGTCCGCGTCTTCTGCACCTGCTTTGCGCAAAATATGTGGATAAGAGGCATGTCCAACCACCGTTGCAACGTCCAGTCGGTCTTGCAAGTCACGTAAGCGCTTACTATCCATGTCGATCACAACAATATCGTTTTGCTCACTCAGCAAACTTGCGGCAACCGATGTGCCAACTGACCCTGCGCCTAAGATTAAAATTTTCATAGTGTTGTTCGTTTTTGCAGACGGGCATAGTAAAAGCCGTCATGCGCTTCGCCATTGGGCAGTAATTGCCAACCATATTGGCTTGTAACCAACGATGGTAAAGCGATGTTGGTGACATGGCAATCTGAATTTTGTTGGCAAAACTGCTGAATAATTTCACTATTTTCTTGTGGCAAAATCGAACAAGTGGCGTACAACAAAATACCGTCGGGTTTTAATAAACCCCACATTGCCTGCAAAATCGCTAATTGTCGTTCGGCCAATGCCGCAATATCGGGCGCTTGGCGTAAAAATTTAATATCTGGGTGACGGCGAATCACGCCCGTTGCTGAGCAGGGCACATCGCATAAAATACGATCGAATAATTGCCCATCCCACCAAGTATCAAGCACCTGAATATCGGCAGCTTTTAAGCTGGCCGTCAGATTTAATCGCGCCAAGTTTTCTTGTACCCGCGTTAAGCGCTGCTCATCAATATCGACCGCCAATAAATCTAGTGCTGCCTCACGCTCTAAGATATGACAGGTTTTACCGCCTGGCGCGGCGCACGCATCTAACACGCGCATAGACGGCTGAGCGTCCAATAAAAAAGCTGCCATTTGTGCAGCTTCGTCTTGCACGCTGCAATAGCCTTCGACAAAGTGCGGTAACTGCGTGACATCATCGGGCTT
>CAZMQC010000044.1:4382-6453 GCA_964568295.1 uncultured Spongiibacteraceae bacterium
TTATCGAGAGACTGTTTTTGAATAAAAACTGACTTTAGGGCTAATGCCGCCGCGCCACGCGGGCTATATTTACGCGATTTGCTCAAAGGCCAGTCCTTGTTTAAAGAAATCCGCACGACCATTTAATACGTCGCGCACACTCATGCGTTTAGCATTAACTAGCTGGATTTCGGTAAGTAATAACGCGTCTTTACCGCAAGCGACTAAAATACCGTCTTTACTAACCGATAAAATTTCACCTGCTGCTTTGCCATGCTCGCCTGTTTGCACTTGTGCTTGCCAGATTTTGACACGTTCCTGTTGGTATTCAGAAAAACACACATTGCTGCTATTAAACGCACGAATTTTACGCGCAAGGCTTTGCGCATCTTGCTGCCAGTCAATCTGACCTTCGGATTTACTAAGTTTATGCGCGTAACAGGCAAGACTGTCGTCTTGTTTCTCGCCTTCAAACGAACCTTGTTTAAGCTGTTCAACCACTTGAATAAGCGCTTGGCTACCGATAACCGCCAACGCATCGCGCAAGCTATCGCCTGTAGTTTGCTCAGTAATCGCTAGGGTTTCCTTATGCAACATATCGCCCGTATCTAAACCGACATCCATTTGCATAATGGTTACGCCTGTTTCGCTATCGTCTGCATCTATCGCACGCTCAATCGGCGCAGCGCCACGCCAACGTGGCAAAAGGCTGGCGTGTACATTGATGCAACCTAAACGCGGAATATCCAATACCGACTGAGGCAAGAGCAAACCATAAGCCACTACAATCATTAAATCAGGCTTTAAGTCTGCTAACGCTTGCACATCATCAAAATCTTTGAAGTTAAGCGGTTGATAAACGTCAATTTCATGTTGCAAGGCAACTTGCTTAACGGGCGAGGCTTGTAGTTTTTTACCACGTCCAGCGGGGCGGTCGGGCTGGCTATACACCGCTTTAATAGAAATACCTGCATCAAGCAGCGCTTGCAAATGTTGCGCGGCAAACTCTGGCGTACCGGCAAAAACAATCGAAAAATCAGACATAATTATTTTTTATCTTGTTGGCGGTGGGATTTTTCCAATTTATCCCGAATACGATCGCGTTTCAGGCGCGATAAATAATCGACAAACAGCTTGCCGTTTAAATGATCCATTTCATGTTGAATACAAACGGCCAATAATTCCTCATCTTCCATCACAAACGGTTTGCCATCTCGATCAAGCGCCTCGATTTTCACCTTACGTGGACGGTTAACCGTGTCATAAAAGCCAGGCACGGATAAACAACCCTCATCATAAGATTTGGTTGCTGGGTCTAAAATCGTTATTGTTGGGTTGATAAAAACCAGCGGCTGATTTTTTTCTTCGCTTAAATCCATGACGATAATTTGTTGGTGCACATCAACTTGGCTTGCCGCCAAACCAATGCCTGGTGCGTCGTACATGGTTTCAAACATATCATCAATCAGTTTTGATAGGTTTTCATCAAAGGTTTCCACCGGTTTTGCAATTGTGCGCAAACGCGGATCTGGAAACTCAAGAATTGTTAAAATTGCCATGCAAATACCATTTAATGATTAAAAACTTTAATTTTATGTGCTAACTTAATGACACATCAGCAAAAACTTGTGAAAGTGTACGCACTTAATGTAAAGTCGCATACTGTATTATACGTCTATTAGATGATATAAAGTATAACAATGACCCTAATGCCATTAAATGTCCGTAGCAAATAACAGCCCAAGGATAAAAATATGAAAAAAATACTGCTAGGCATCTTATTTACCTGTGTGAGTTTCGCCGCCCTTGCCGACGTAGTGAAGCTGAAAGACAATCATCCTAATAGTTATGTAGTCAAAAAAGGCGACACGCTATGGGATATTTCTACTATGTTTTTGAATGATCCTTGGTTATGGCCAGACATTTGGCACATCAACCCACAAATCGCTAACCCGCATCTTATTTATCCTGGCGACAAATTGACTTTGGTGATGGTTGACGGTCAAATCAAGGTCACTGTTGATGAGCGTGGCCCTGTTAAACTATTGCCAGAAATGCGTACCGAACCGATTGACGCAGCAATTCCGCCTAT
>CAZMQC010000044.1:6553-10975 GCA_964568295.1 uncultured Spongiibacteraceae bacterium
AAAAAAGAAACCGTTCAATTACCTGACCACAAAGTGGGTTTGTTAATTGTTTTCCGTGCCTTTGAGAAATTATCCTTAGGTCTGGTTTTAAGAACTAACGTGGCATTAACCGTAGGCGATACCGTTAAAAGCCCTAACTAAGCAACAATCTTATGCCTCTGGGGGGATTCCCAGAGGCTTCACAAGGACGATACGATGGATAATATTAAAAGCCTGTCTTGGCTTATTCTGCAACAAATTCCTCAACTCACCCCTAAATTAACACAGGCATTGTTACAGTGCTTTTCGCACCCTAACGAGCTGATTTATAGCGCTGATCTTGCTTCTTTGCCTGAACCAATACGCGACACTATCCGCGCATTACAACAGCAAGGCGAAGCCCATGCTTTTTACCAAAACGCCTTTAAAACGCTTGAAATTGCCGACCAACAAAACGTACAAGTGATAGGTTTGGATAGCGAATATTATCCTAAGCTGCTGCAAGAAATTAGCTGCCCGCCGCCAGTACTTTACTGCAAAGGCAATCTTGACTTGCTCGACAGTTTACAACTCGCGGTAGTGGGTTCGCGCAAAGCAACGCCCCTCGCTAAGCAAACCTGTTTCCAATGGAGTAAAAGCCTTGCCGAGGCCGGTATTACGATTACCAGCGGCTTAGCGCTGGGCATTGATAGCTGCGCTCACCAAGGCGCTTTGACGGGCAATGGCAAAACCATAGCGGTCTTAGCCCATGGCTTAGATTGCTTGTACCCGCCACAAAATAAAAAGCTCGCCGATGATATTACCGAACGTGGTCTGCTAATTTCTGAGTTTACCTTTGGCAAAAAACCAATACGTGAGTTTTTTCCACAGCGCAATCGGTTAATTAGCGGTTTAAGTTTAGGCGTGTTAATTGTTGAAGCGGCGCTAAATAGTGGCTCGCTCATAACCGCACGCTTTGCCATGGAGCAAAACCGTGAAGTGTTTGCGGTGCCAAGTTCCATCAACAATATTATGGCGAAAGGCTGTCATCATCTAATCAAGCAAGGCGCTTTATTGACGGAAAGTTGCGATGATATTTTACAAGCGCTTGCGCTGCCGATCGCGTTTAATACGCCCTCAACGACAAATGATATAAGTAACAACGACGAGCACACACCTGCTGCGCAGCAGATTTTGGCTAATATGGCGGCTATCCCGATGCATATTAATGAACTGCAACAACAAACAGGATTGAGCATCACGGAATTAAGCAGAGAATTAATTATGCTAGAACTGGATGGCAAAATTGCCAATCATGGCGGTTATTATCAAAAATTAGTTTAGTTAAGCACTGCTTTTATGGCGGAATTGTTTATTTAAAATGCAGAAAAATTATGCTTAAATACGCTACCTGTTCATAACTACACATTGAGTTACTATCATGTCTAAAAAATTTGTTGCCATTCTTATGGGTTCGGATTCCGATTTACCAGTGGTTGAAGGCGCATTTGCTATTTTGAAAAAATTCAATATTCCTTTTGAAGCGAAAGTAACTTCTGCGCACCGTACACCGGAAGCAACACACGCTTACGTTAAAGATGCGGATGCGCGTGGTTGTGGCGTATTTATTTGTGCGGCGGGTATGGCGGCGCACTTAGCCGGTGCGGTAGCGGCTAATACTTTAAAACCTGTTATCGGCATTCCTATCGAGTCTTCTTTAGATGGTTTAGATGCTTTATTGTCAACCGTACAAATGCCAGGCGGTATTCCTGTTGCGACCGTTGCCATCGGTAAAGCGGGCGCTAAAAATGCGGCTTATTTAGCAGCGCAAATTTTGGCGGTAGGCGATGCGGAGCTGAGCAAAGCAGTTGTTGCTGAGCGTGCGGAGGCTGCTGCTGCTGTAGTTGAGAAAGATAAGCAGTTGCAGGCTAAATTGGCGCAACTCTAATCTTTTCAGCGTAAATCTATGTACGCAACAACTAAACTTAACACACGCCGTGAATACTTCCTTGTAGGCTCCTGTTTTGCATCCTTGCAAAACACGGTGTTAAGTTTAGCCGTTACGCACATTTAGCACTCCCCTCATAATGATTACGACCTTGGGTGCGGCACGCTTAATTCAACAAGGCAGCGTTGTTGCTTATCCTACCGAAGCGGTTTGGGGCTTGGGTTGCGACCCGCAAGATCAAGCCGCAGTTCTGCAAATTCTTGCTTTAAAACAGCGTCCCGTTGAAAAAGGTTTGATCTTAATTGCTGCCAATCTTGAGCAGTTATTACCTTATTTACATCACTCAATTACCCAACAGCAAAGCCAGCTTTTATTAAATGCGGAACGTCCTACCACTTGGCTAGTGCCTTGCAATCCTGAGCATACGCCTGAATGGATTTGCGGAGCGCATGAGTTATTGGCGGTGCGAATTAGCGAGCACCCAACCGTGCAACAACTGGCTTTAGCCTGTGGTTTTCCGATTGTTTCAACCTCGGCTAACCCGCAAGGTTTGCCTGCAGCAAAATCAGCGCTTGAAGTTCAGCGTTATTTTGGTGATGATTTGCCTATTTGCGAGGGGCAGTGCGGCAATGCTGACCGCCCCAGCACGATTCGTAACCTGTTAACAGGTGAAGTTTTGCGAGAGTAATGCATGAGTATTGATGTCGAAAAAGTAAAAGCATATTTATTGGATTTACAGGCAACCATTTGCCAGCGCTTAGCCGATGAAGATGGTAAAGCGGAATTTATTGTCGATGAATGGCAACGCGAGTTAGGCAGCGGCGTAACCCGTGTCATTAAAGACGGTGCGGTGTTTGAAAAAGGTGGCGTTAATTTTTCTCATGTGATCGGTACCAATATGCCCGCTTCGGCAACGGCGCATCGTCCTGAATTAGCTGGGCGCTCGTTTCAAGCGATGGGCGTGTCTTTGGTATTGCACCCGCACAACCCGCACGTACCGACTTCTCACGCCAATGTACGCTTTTTTATTGCCGAAAAAGAAGGTGAAGAGCCAGTTTGGTGGTTTGGCGGCGGTTATGATTTAACCCCTTATTATTTATATGAAGAAGATTGCGTCGCTTGGCACCAAGTTGCTAAAGAGGCTTGTGATCCGCATGGCGCAACGATTTATGCGGATTATAAAAAATGGTGCGATGAGTATTTCTTCTTAAAACACCGTGGCGAAGCGCGTGGTATTGGCGGTTTATTCTTTGATGATTTAAACGCCTTGGGTTTTGAAAAAAGCTTTGCCTTAATGCGTTCGATTGGCAGCAGCTTTGTCGAGGCTTATCAACCAATTATTCAAAAACGTAAAAATACACCTTACACCGAAGCGCAGCGTGAATTTCAGCTATTTCGTCGTGGGCGTTACGTGGAGTTTAATTTGGTTTGGGATAGAGGCACTTTGTTTGGCTTACAAAGCGGCGGACGCACGGAATCTATACTAATGAGCTTGCCGCCTGTAGTGAAGTGGGACTATCAGTGGGCGCCTGAGCAAGGTTCTGTAGAAGAAAAATTGTATGAAGTCCTACACCAACCGAAAGACTGGATTTAACTAATGACGGATCAATATACCGTATTTGGCAATCCTATTGAACACAGTAAATCACCGCTTATTCATAGTGAGTTTGCCAAACAAACCCAGCAAGATATGCATTATGGCAAGCAGTTGGTGGAGCTAGGTAAATTCGCAGAAACCGCGCGTGCGTTTATTCAACAAGGCGGTGAAGGTTTTAATATCACCGTGCCGTTTAAGGAAGATGCTTTTAATTTTGTTGATGAACGCACCGCACGCGCTGAAAAAGCAGGTGCAGTTAATACCATAAAAGTTTTAGCTAACGGTAAAACACTGGGCGATAATACCGATGGCGTCGGTCTGGTACGCGATATAACGCAAAATCTTGGCTGGACCATCAAAGATAAGGTGGTTTTAGTTTTAGGCGCTGGCGGCGCTGTACGCGGCGTTTTAGGGCCATTATTAGAACAGAAGCCTAAACAAATCATTATTGCCAACCGTACCGTTGCCAAAGCCGAGTCTTTAGCCGAATTATTCAGCAACGACGGCAACATTCAAGCCTGCGCATTTGCAGATATTCCCAAACAAGCCTTTGATTTAATTATTAATGGCACATCAGCAAGCCTTTCAGGCGATTTACCGCCTATACCTATTGAGTGTATTGATGAGCAAACATGCTGTTACGATATGATGTACAGCAAAGAGCCAACTATCTTTTTGCGTTGGGCAAGTAATCAAGGCGCCGAGCAAACTGCCGATGGTTTGGGAATGTTAATTGAGCAGGCTGCGGAAGCTTTTTTTATTTGGCGGTCCGTTAATCCCCTTACACACCCCGTCATGTCTCACCTCATTGAAAGCTAAAATAGCTAAATTAGTATTTGACGCTATTAAACTTAATTAATAAGATAGCGCTTGGTTACATAGGCGTAATCAAAATAAAAACAGCTGTTATTTATAAAAA
>CAZMQC010000045.1:0-10926 GCA_964568295.1 uncultured Spongiibacteraceae bacterium
CTATCCATTTTTTGTTGCCAAAGTAGATCAGCATTTTCTGCAATAACGGTTACATGCGCGCCTTGATTCGCCAGATTAATTAACCCTTGCTCAGGAATAGCTTGTTCAGTCACATAAAACACATAATTTAAGCCACACAGCATTTGATGGTCTAATCGCTGTTGTAGCTGCTCTAGAGCATCATCGCCGCTGATGAATGTTATCGACACATTCGCTGCATAAGTCAACGCTATATCATTCAGTAATGCTGGAAAAACATCTTGATAACTCAGCGGATATTGACAATCTACCTGACAAAACAAGGATAAATCTTGTTGACTGAAAAGTTGCTGGCAGCTTTGTTGGTCAATACAAAAGCTTATCGATGGTTCAGGCAACAACAAAAATATTTGAATTGGTCGAGCATCAACTGCGCGTACATAACGTTCTTGCACCGCCGACAGCGAGCTAACCGCATACAGCAATAAACCTAGGCATACAAAATATCGCATATAAACTCCTTTTTATAATATCCAAACCCGTTTAGTAAAACCGCCAATCCCCTTCGTCATCCTTAATGGATTCATCCAAGACAACGGGCACTGCAAAGCCAATTTCTATCTGATAGTCCATTTTTTCATCGTGGAAGTTAAGCAATAAAGACCAATGATTGCTGCGCAAATGCTGATAACGAAATTGTGCGGCGGCGCTAACAACCTCATCCTGCTTTAGTTGAGGAACGATTAGACTGTTTTCATCGCAGATTAAATTGACGCTACACAATGTATAAGGCTGAGAAGTTCGCAAAGAAAAACGCGATTGATTGTGCTGAAAAACCTGATTGATTAGGCTATGCGCACGCCAAAAACCTTGTAGCCGGCTGCGTTGCTGCTGTACTAATTGGCCATGCAAAGCCGTCGCAATTAACAGCTGCTGCACAATCAAGGTCAGCAGTAAGGAAAACACCAAAATTAATAACAACGCACTTCCCTGTTGTCGGTACATTATTCCATTCCTCTATTCCTGAGTTTAACGCTACTTACTAATAACCGATGCCAATATTGGGAATCAGCGACCGGGAAAGCTTGATTTTCCGCAAGCAAAAAAGGTGTTTGATCGCTATCTTGCACTTGTTTGCCACCATAACGCATTAATAAAAAAATGCGCGCCAAACTGGCATGATTTAGCTGCTCTAAAGTTGGCTTACGTATAACTTGATAGCTATTCTCTTGCTGGATTACCCATTCAAATTGCAACGCTTCAACATTTTCTATTAATACTTGCTGCTGAAAACCCGTTTTTGTCGGCGTTACCATAATTAAAGACGGAATATTATCACCTTGAACCGAATAGCCGCGCACATAAAAAATGCGCGACTCAACCGCCCATAATTTATCGTCCAATGTGATAGTTCCATCATTGGGCCAAGCGGATAAGTAAACAAAACGACTTTCCTCTGGATTGTTTTTCTGTAGAAAATACCAAGCCTCTGCTAGCGTTTCGTTAAATGCTTTAGCTTGATTGCCCAAGCGCCGAATAATCAATACATCAGTATTGGCAACTGGTTTTAATGTTAAGCAATTACCATTTAGCTTGGTGCCTCGCAGGCTTTCTTGGGCATTAACGGCTAAATCTAACCCGTGATTAACATCCATAATCCATTGGTAATTGCCAGAGCAAATTGCGGTACTTTCTACTTGAACTATTTGATGCGCTGAAAATCCCGCCATGCGTAACTCAAACTGCAAAATATCTAAAGCAAGTTGGGCATCTTGCATCATATTTTGCTGCATACTTCTGTCAGCTTGGCTACGCACATTCTGTAAAAACACACTCACAGCCAACGCAGATAAAACACTGCCTAAAAACAGCGCGATTAACAATTCTGATAATGCAAATCCTTTGCTATTCATGATGTTACCTAATCAAATGATAGTGCTGTACAAAAGGAATATCCTCACTGTCGCAGCTTAGATTTTCCTGCCCCACTTCACGCCAGACAAAACCAAGCTGTAAGAATAATGATCGATGCTCTAAGCAGACCGAAAAATCAGGCAAGTTTTCCCTTTGTTTAAGTGTCTGCCATTGGCTAATATCAAATAAAGCTAACTGTTCCGCCGTGCATAATTGACTAACGCAATCTTGTTCAATCGCTTCGCTATCAATCTGCTGGTAAGTCATAAGCGCGCTGCTATTGTGATTAATACGTTCTAACAAATCCTGCATTAAACGGTTTGCAGCAGCGTAATGCTCAATTTCCCTGTACAGCTTTAAGCTATTTGCCTGCGCTAGAAATAGCGCCAATATCAATGAAGAGAAGATAAATAAGCTAACGAGAATTTCAATCAGGGAGAAACCAACTTCCTTGGTCATACATAACATCCTTGTTAATCAACGTTACATAGTGTGGGTCGGGCGTCCAGACTCTAACGAGCCAGCTAAAAACTGTTCAATTTTTCGGCGCAAGTTATCGTCTTCCGACATGATTTGCACGCCAATGCCCGCCGTACGATTAGCCTGCGCTCCCATAGGTGTCATCCAAATCACTTTGCCCGCACACGGAATTTTATCGGGTTCATCCATTAGGGTTAACAGCAAGAAAACTTCGTCACCTAATTTATAGGTTTTATTGGTCGGTACAAACAAACCGCCATTCTTAACAAACGGCATATAAGCTGCGTATAAAACCGCAGCATCTTTAATGGTTAAGGAAATAATTCCACTTCGCGCAGCGCCTGGAGCTTGCATAAAATAATTAACCCTTACGTAATAATGAACGATAGTTTAGCACAGCTTTTCAACGATGCCAGTATTTTGATGATTTGCTAGCTTATACGCTGCAACTTAATACAAAAACAATTTCTTGAATGTTCACCAAGCATTTCTTGCTAGAAACTCCAATACCTTGTTAGCAAAAACATCAGGATATTCGGCGTGCAACCAATGCGATGCCCCCTCAATGGTAAATAGCTCACTTTGCGGAAAATAACGCTGAATAATCGGTATATCTTGTTGCTCAACATACTTTGATGCACCGCCATGAATAAACAAACTAGGCTTGTTATAAACAGCTCTCAGAGTGGGTGCTTGGCAAATTGTCACGTAATTATCTATCATTTCTCGCAGACCACACTGCCAAAACCAATGCCCTGCATCATCGCGCTTTAAGTTTTTTAAAATAAACTGGCGCAGTGGCAGGCTTTTGACGCCCTGTTGTAATAAAATCTCATCAGCATCTTTACGGCTAGCAATCGACTCGCGCTCCACTGCCTGCATCGCAGAAAAATAAGTTAAATGCTCACGCGCTGGGTATTCAATCGGTGCAATATCAGCAACAACCAAGCAGTTAACCAGCTCAGGGAAGTTGATTGCCAGCTGCATCGCAGTTTTACCGCCCATGCTATGCCCCAAAACTGCCGCCTCGGAAATCGCCAAGTGTTGCATTAGCTGTTTAACATCCAACGCCATGCTGTCATAATCGACTTCTTTTTGGTGTTGCGACTGACCGTGGTTGACCGCATCGGGTAACACAACATGGTATTGTTCAGCTAATACCTTGGCTAAACTCATCAAATTATCGGACATACCCAGTAAACCGTGTAATAAAATGACGGTCTTACCCTGTCCTAAACTTTTATACGCTAATCTATTCATACTGTTTCCGGAGGAATTATGCGTTTTTTACTGGCTATCATTTTATCTTTGGGACTAGCCGCTTGTTCAAAGAATCTCGCTAAGCACACATTGTATCCTTATACCGACAACCGCGCGACGTTAGCTGAACAAAACATTAAAAACGTGATGATTGCCACCATCAACTTAGGCATTCCGAGTCGTCACTATTTAACCACTAGCGAACAATATATCGACGAACAACTGAGTCAGTATTTAAAAGCGCATCACATCAACGTCTTTGGCAACCGTGCATTTGAGCAACAATGGAAAAATGCTGAACGTAGTCATGGTGCAACCTACAACAATCTAACTGGGCAAAAGACCAGTGCCTTTGAGCCTGCATTAACACAAACAATTAATGCTATTTTCACTAACTACCCAAGCTTAGATGCCATCATTTTTACTGACTTAATCGAAATACCGATTAAGTATCAACAAGCCGCACAACGCTACGCCGAGTGGCATGGCGTTCGTCGTCGTATTAAGGTGGAAGGTATCGGCGAGGGTGTTTTATCTAACTTTAATTGGGAACAAGAAGTAGATGCTATTTCATTAAGTGTTGCGATAGTTAACCGTGAGCAACAGTTAGTTTTTCAAAGCGCTGGCGGCATCCAAGTGGCGCAAGCATTGATTTTGGGCACTAAAAGCGCTGAGTTCAACCGCCGCAATGATTTACTCAACAACATCAAAGAAATTGAACAAGCGATAAAAATAGCCTTACACCCAGTTATTCCGATGAAAGGCTATCCTAAAAAATAACTAGGCTAGCCCCAACAATTTAGCACCATTAGCATACATAATTTTATGCGCGTCTTGCGCCGATAATGTATGTAGTTCATCGCGCATTTCAGCGGGGAACTCCAAGCCTTCGGGATGGGGAAAATCGGAGCCGTTTAAAACACGGTCAACACCGATGGTTTGACAAAGCGCAGGAATATCCTCCTCATAAAACGGTACCACCGAGAAATGCTGATTAAAAATCTCGCTCGGTTTGGCAGCTGGCTTGCCAAAACTCCAGCGGGTTTTATGCTCCGCCATGCGATAAATTTTATCCAGAATTTTTATATTGGGCGCAATCCAATCGGAACCGAATTCAATGACGGCCACCTGTAAGCGCGGGAAACGACCAAATAAATTATGGCAAATCATAGTTGCTACTTGATCGCTAATGGTTCTTGCACCAATACCCCAAAAAGTATTGAGCGCACTAAAACGATGCACCGGTGGATTAGCGGGTTCGCCCCAACGCGCAGCGTACATTTCATTGAAACAAGTTTCGCCAATATGCAGCGCCAGTAAAACTCCCGCCTCCTGCATACGCGCCCAAAACGGATCGAAATAAGGATCGGCTGGCGACCTATCTTGAATAGGGCCACAAGGAATATGCACCGCTTTAACACCCGCTTTAATTAAGCGCTCTAGCTCCAAACAAGCTTGCTCAAGGTTATTCAAGGTTAAACAAGCAGCGCCAAAAATTCGACCATCGACACCGTAACCCCAATCCTCCTCAACCCAGCGGTTAAACGCACGCAAGGTTGGGTATTCCAACTCAGGGTATTTACTTAAATGATGCTGAACAGTTACCCCTAAGGTAGGCAACATCACGCAAGCTTTTACGCCCTGCTCATCCATTTTTTCTAAGCGTGCGCTTTTTTGCATCATATAAGGATGCTCGCGTGGACATAACGCATTCAAATTAACAGCGCCGCCTTCTTCCGTTTCACCTTTGAAAAAACCTTTCATCATACCTGGCCCACCGACAAAATCATTTTGTACCACCGAGGTAAAATAAAGACGCTCATCAGCAAGCAACATGCGCCCTAAACCGTCTGGCTGACTTCTATCAACACGCACCGTTTGGTCTTTGTACTTTTGTTCTATATGGCGGGTAAAACAATCATCTGGCTCATAATAATGAGCGTCAAAATCAATAATATCAAAATCTTGCATAACTTTTCTCAACAAAAACATTAACCGAAACGACTGTCGGCAACAAAAGGATTATTGCGCCTTTCATCACCAATTGACGACATGGGACCGTGCCCAGGAATAAACTGCACTTCATCGCCTAACGGCCAAAGGCGTTTACGAATGGAGTTAACGAGGGTTTGATAATCGCCTTGTGGAAAGTCGGTGCGCCCTATCGAGCCTTGGAAAATCACATCGCCCACAAACGCCAATTCGATGCCCTCATGGTAAAACACCACATGCCCCGGCGTATGCCCTGGACAATGCAAAACCTGCAAAGTAACTTCACCAAACTGCACGGTATCTTCATGCTCCAACCAACGATCAGGCACAAAGGTTTTGGTGGGTGGAAAGTGCATCATTTGTGCATATTCTTGTAAGCCTTCTAACCAAAATAAATCAGCTTTATGCGGTCCTTCAATGGGAATACGTAAAATTTCTGCCAACTCTTTCGCCGCGCCAACATGATCTAAATGGCCGTGGGTTAAAAAAATCTTCTCTGGAATAACATTAAGTTCTTTTAAAACCGCCAATAAACGCTCTGGTTCGCCACCTGGATCTACCAGAGCGGCTTTTTGTGTTTTTTCGCACACTAAAATAGAACAATTTTGTTGATAGGCTGTTACAGGAACAACCGTCACCTTAATATCTGACATGGAATCAATCACCGCGACTTATATAAACTGCGAACAATGGTTAAATATTCTGCCTGCCCTTCACCTGCATAGGGCGCAAACAGGCTAAGTATATGATAAACGCCCTTGTGAATCAGCTGCTCGTCCATAATATTGGGGCGTAACAACTGTTGGAACGGAAACCAATACAGCATGTTTTGTACAATATTTTCTGCCAATAAACGTACTTCGCCTTTCTCAGTTTGCACTTGCAATTTATTCAGCAAGCTTAAACACAGTACTTCAATCGTTTCGATTTTCAAGCCAATTAAACGACGAAAACGCTTTTCAATATCAGGATACTTCAACATGATATTGGCAGCATTCAGATAGAAAAAACGGAACTTATAAATTTCTTCAAATAGAACGTGTAAAAACAACCAATGCCCTTCAACGCTCAAATCGTTATCCAATGACTGTTGCAGCAACTCTGTAAGGCTGATTTCATAGGCCAAATAAAGCGCCTCAATAATACTTTCCTTGCCTTTGAAATGGTAATATAGATTACCTGGGCTAATATCCATTTCATTAGCAATATCAACCGTTGTGACGTTCTGCTCGCCTTCTTGGTTAAACAACATCAGACTAACAGCCAGTATCTTATCGCGTGTTTTCATTATTATTTCGCCTTAAAAATCAGCTGAACACATTACCCTTTTTTTAAAGCAAAAAAAAGGGGAGCTTTCGCTCCCCATAAGGCTCAGTGGCAGTTATGTACTGCTAGACAATAAATTACGCTTCAGCTTCTGCGCTAGCTGCTTTTTTGCTAGCTGCTTTTTTTGGAGCTGACGCTGGTTTTGATGCACCTAAAGCGTCAATGATCATGTCCAATTTCTCTGACAATTCATCCACTTTTTCAGCCAATTCTGCATTTTTAGAAGTGAAAGTTAGGCTTTCTTTAACTTGTGCCAAACGCTCTTCTAAAGAAGCTGATGATTTTTCTTTCACTTCAGCAAATTTAGATTGAGTTTCGCCTTCTAATTGCTTACCTTTAGCAACCAATTCATCAAACAAACGGCTTGATTCTTTGTTTACTTTTTCGCTTACTTTGTCGATTTGACCTTGTGCTTCATCTAATGCTTTACCGTAAGCACCTAAACCAGCCAACCAGATGTTTTTAGCCAAATCGCCTGCTTTTTCAGCTTTTTCTTTCAAATCTTTGGTAAAATCTTTTGCTTCAGTCATGATAAATCTCCCGAGAGTTTAGTTAGTAAAAAAGGTTATCTGTTCTGATGTTTCGTAATTTATCGATATTAATTAGAATAAACATACTAAAAGCGTAAAATAGTCAAAATTTTTCATTTATTTTTATTAAGGTTTGTAAAGTCAATATGAACACCACTGCTGAAGACACTATTCCAAGCATCGATGAAACACCAACAGTAAAAACTGAGCCAGCGATTATTGCCTCTATTCGTCAAGAACAAAAATATACCTTAATGCTTTTATCTGTTTTGCATGAACAGCTAGCCGAGTTCGACATTGGTAAAACGCCAGATTATGCGGTGATGCTTGAGGTAATGACCCATACAAGCCAACTACCAGAGCGCTTCAACCACGTACTAAAAGCAGAATTTATCCAAAAAATCATTGATAAAAATCCAGAAGGTCACATTCCTTTGGAAAACCTTTTAGCCGAGCAAGCCAACGTGATTGAGCTTGCCAAAGATGTTATCAAGTTACTAAAAGGTCTATTAAAAGAGCAAACGATTTTGCGCGAAGAACAGTTAAAGATTTTCAGCAAAAATTATGTTGAGTTGCTTGAATCACATATCGAAATTGAAAATAGCTATTTATTAGAAACCGAACTTCCATTGAGTGAAGATGATTTGGATGATTATTCTAAAAAGCTGCAACGCGCTGAAGATCCTAAACTGGTGGCAATTGTCGAAGAACGCTATAAAGAGCTTTCTGAACATTTAAATTTAAGCCTTGACGATTTAGAAGAGGCCGCCACTGATTTCGCATTTTCTGAGTTTTTAAGTATTAGCGCCCTGTTTGACGCGATCGAGCCACTCAGTATTGGCATTTATGAAATCAGCAAGATCTTAAAAGAATATAGCGCTGAACGTTACATGGCGAATTATCAATGCTATAAAGAACTCATCACGCAAAAGCAAGATGACAAACAAAATTATATTAACAAGCCCAAAGAGTGCTTAATTGATGGCTACCACCGTTACATCGAGAATCTAAATAAGATTAAAGATGTTGTGAGCAAAACACGCGTGCAAGTTGTCGAACCTTACAAAGCGCATAAAGAGAAGTTTAAAACTTATCATGCTCCCAAGCGTTAATTTAACCGCTTAACTAACATGGGGGCGCACATTGCCTCCATTACCATGAGATACGAGACATTATGAAGTATTTTTTATCATTAATCTTAATGGTCGCTTTATCCGTAACCAGTCATGCTAGCAATGATGAACAAGCTCAGCTGACGCCTAGTCATGAACAGCAAATCACCACACTCGAAATAATTCGCAAATTACAAAATCAGCATTTTGAAAAACATGTCATCGATGATGGACTGTCCAAAAAATTCCTCGACAGCTATTTAAAAGCATTAGATCCAAGCAAACAACTTTTCCAAGCGTCCGAAATTGATGCACTTTACAAGAAATACGCCGACAAATTGGACGATACCATTAAACGCGGTGACCTGCGCCCTGGTTTTGACATCTTTAATCAGTATCGCGATAAAAATATTGTGCAATTAGAGAACACTATTAAAAATATCCCAAAACTGATTCAGTCATTCACCTACCAAGAAAATGAAGATATTGAGGTCGATAGAACTGAAGCCAATTGGCCTAAAAATGCTGCCGAAATTGAAAAACTTTCTATTCAACGGCTTAAAGCTGCCGCCCTTAGCTTAAAGCTAGCCAAGAAAAGCCAAGAAGAAATTATTTCATTGTTGCAAAAACGCTATCAAAACCAACTCGATCGCCTCAAAAAAATTCGCAGTGATGACGTTTACCAACTTTATATGAACGCGTTTTCTGAATTATACGATCCACATACTAATTATATGTCGCCCACCCTATCAGAAAACTTTGATATTTCTATGCGATTAAAACTTGAAGGTATTGGCGCGGTATTAAGTACATCCGATGAACACACCCAAATTCTTCGTCTAATCCACGCAGGACCCGCGCAAAAACAAGGCGAGTTAAAACCGTTAGATAAAATCGTTGCCGTTGCACAAAGTGATAAAAAGTTTGTAGACGTAGTTGGTTGGCGCTTAGACGAAGTGGTTGAGCTAATCCGTGGCCCCAAAGGTAGCACCGTGCATCTTGAAGTTATTCCTGCCAATAGCACGACTGACGAGCATAAAGTGATTACCATTGTTCGCGATGAGGTAAAACTTGAAGAGCAGGCAGTAAAACATGCCATGCTGGATATGAAAGATAGCAAAGGCATTACCCGCAAAATCGGTGTAATTGATATACCTACGTTTTATATTGATTTTGAAGCCCTACGTCGCCGTGACCCAAACTATAAAAGTACCACACGCGACACCGCCAAAGCCTTAAGCGAGTTAATCAATCAAGGCGCAGAAGGTATTATTATAGACCTACGCAATAACGGCGGCGGCTCATTGCGCGAAGCCAATGAATTAACCGGTTTATTTATTGAAAAAGGCCCATCCGTACAAATCCGCCATACCAATGGTCGAGTTTACACGGAAGAAAAGAAAGTGTACGCGCCCTTCTACGATGGTCCTGTTGTTGTATTAATCAACCGCTTAAGTGCCTCTGCTTCTGAAATTTTTGCTGGCGCAATGCAAGACTATCAACGTGCAGTTATTGTCGGCTCACCTTCTTTTGGTAAAGGTACGGTGCAATCATTAAGCGAACTTACCCACGGTAAATTAAAGCTGACCGAGTCCAAATTTTACCGTATTTCAGGTAAAAGCACCCAACACAAAGGTGTACTACCAGACATTGACCTACCCTCTTTGTTAGATGAAAAGTTAGTCGGCGAAAGCGCGCTCGATAACGCCTTACCTTACGATGTTATTGCGCCTGCCCAACACAAAGCGTATTACAATTTAACGCCGATTATCGGCGAAATAACTACACTCTCTAAACAACGCGCGGCTAACGATCCAGAGTTTATCTATATCGAAAAACGCAAAGAATACGAGCAGGCTCGCCAAAGCAAAAAACTATCGCTTAACGAACAGCAACGTTTAAGAGAGCGCGATAACGATCAAAAATTCATGCTTGATCTACTCAACGAAAAACGCAAAGCGCAAGGCTTGGAAGCGTTGAGCAAACTCGATGAAAAAGATGATGAAGATGCAGAAAAAGTAGCCGCTGCAGAAGACAAAACCAATAAAATTGATCTTGAAGATCCCTACCTACAAGAATCAGCTAAGATCTTATTGGATATGGACCAGTTGTTATTCCAACTGCGTGTTGCTGAGAAGAATAATAAAAACTAATAAAAAACCGCCTAAGACTATAGGCGGTTTAACTCAGATAAATTCACGACAAAGACTTTAAACTGTTGCGTTTTTCAAGTATGATGCGCAACTCAATTTGTCGGGGCGTAGCGCAGTCTGGTAGCGCACTACACTGGGGGTGTAGTGGTCGCAGGTTCAAATCCTGCCGTTCCGACCAAT
>CAZMQC010000046.1:0-1657 GCA_964568295.1 uncultured Spongiibacteraceae bacterium
GGCGTTATCGAAGGGGTAGGGCCGCGTTATTGCCCCTCAATTGAAGATAAAATTCACCGTTTTGCTGATAAAGAAACCCATAACGTATTTATCGAGCCTGAAGGTTTAAATACCCACGAACTTTATCCGAATGGTATTTCAACCAGCTTGCCGTTTGATGTGCAGTTGCAATTAGTGCATTCGATTAAAGGTTTTGAAAATGCGCATATTACTCGCCCAGGCTATGCGATTGAGTATGATTTCTTTGATCCACGCGATTTAAAATATTCGTTGGAAAGCAAAATGCTCAATAATATTTTTTTTGCTGGGCAAATTAACGGTACCACGGGTTACGAAGAAGCCGGGGCGCAAGGTTTACTCGCGGGAATTAACGCCGCGCTGCGTTCGCAACAAAAAGAGGCTTGGCATCCAACCCGCGATCAGGCGTATATCAGCGTGTTGGTGGACGATTTAATCACCATGGGAACTAAAGAACCCTATCGTATGTTTACCAGCCGCGCGGAATACCGTTTACTGTTGCGTGAAGATAATGCCGATTTGCGTTTAACTGAAAAAGCGCGTGAATTAGGCTTAGTCGGCGAAGAACAATGGCGTTATTTTAGCGAGAAGAAAGAGGCGATTGAGAAAGAACAGCAACGTTTGCGTCAAACTTGGGTACAAGCCGATAGCGAAACCGCTAAAAAATTTAATACCTTGTTTGAAAAACCGTTAGCGCGTGAGGCGAGTTTAACCGATTTGTTAAAACGCCCTGAAATTAGCTACCAACATATTCAAGCATTTTCAGGATCGGAATTAACCGATTTGCAAGTGATTGAGCAGGTGGAAATTCAGACCAAATACGAAGGCTATATCAATCGTCAGCAAGAAGAAATTGAGCGCTTGCATCGTTATGAGAATGCCAAAATTGCTAGCACCATTGATTACAGCAAGGTGGATGGTTTATCCAACGAAGTAAAACAAAAACTGATTAATTCGCGCCCAGAAACTTTGGGGCAAGCCTCGCGTATATCGGGTGTTACGCAAGCAGCGGTATCGCAATTATTGGTTTATTTGAAAAAACACGGTTTATTAGGACGCAACGAAATTGCCTAGTTTTATTGAAAAAATACAACAATCTTTAAATAAAGCGGGTTTACAGGTAAGTGAACACCAATTAACTCAATTCGAGCAGTATTTATTATTGCTGGAAAAGTGGAATAAGACGTTTAATTTAACCGCGATTACCCACCGTGATGAAATGCTAGAAAAGCATTTGGTGGATAGTTTAGCGGTAGCAAATTACTTAACGGGCGAGTATTTTTTAGATGTGGGTACTGGCGCGGGCTTGCCAGGTATTCCATTAGCGATTTTATTTCCTGAAAAACAGTTTTCTTTGCTTGATAGCAACAGTAAAAAAACCCGTTTTTTGCAACAAGTTAAGACCCAGCTGCAACTGAAAAATGTAACGGTTTACCATAGCCGAGTAGAAAATTTACAGGTTGAACAAAAGTTTGACGGTATTTTGAGTCGTGCGTTTGCATCGCTTAAAGATATGCTTGATGGTAGCGAACATCTTTGCGCAGAAACAGGACACTTTTTTGCAATGAAAGGTCAGTATCCTGAATCTGAGTTGCAGGAAATCCAAAAACCTTATAAGGTTTTGCCTATTACTTGGCAG
>CAZMQC010000046.1:1757-10756 GCA_964568295.1 uncultured Spongiibacteraceae bacterium
GCGATTGAAGAAGCGATTTTAAAAACCGATGAAGCGGGCTACGATATTTTAGGCGCAAACACCGATTTAACGGGCGCAGAAGTGGGTTTATTGCAAATTGCTGAGCGGGAATACCAATTAAAACGGGCGTTAGACAGTATTAATTCGCGCTACGATTATATTTTATTAGACTGCCCGCCCTCGCTAAATATGTTAACCGTGAATGGTTTAACCGCAGCGGATAGCGTATTAATTCCGATGCAGTGTGAATATTATGCCTTGGAAGGTTTAACCGACTTAATTAATACCGTTGAAACAATTAAACAGGCGACCAATCCGAATTTGCAAATCGAAGGTATTTTGCGCACCATGTACGATCCGCGTAATAGTTTAACGCGTGATGTATCGGAACAAATTACTGCGCATTTCCCTGATCAAGTATTACGCACCTGTATTCCTCGCAACGTGCGTTTGGCTGAAGCGCCCAGTCATGGTTTGCCAGTTATAAAATATGATAAAAGCTCGCGGGGTGCTTTAGCTTATCTTGCTTTAGCGGGTGAAATGATTCGACGTAACGCGAAGAAAAAATAAGGAATAACAGCAATGGCAGTGAAAAAAAAGGGTTTAGGACGCGGTTTAGGTGCTTTATTAGCATCATCGACGGTGAATGAAGATTCAAGTAATGAAGCAAATACGCAAAAAGAATTGCCCATTGAGTTTTTGCAACGTGGCAAATACCAACCGCGTCAAGATATGTCGCAGGAAGCCTTACAAGATTTAGCTAATTCCATTAAATCACAAGGCATTATTCAGCCGATTGCGGTTCGTAATATTGGCAAAGATAAATACGAAATCATTGCTGGCGAAAGACGTTGGCGCGCCAGTCAAATTGCAGGTTTAGAAACAGTCCCCGTGGTGATTAAAAATGTTGCTGATGAAGCAGCAATTGCCATGGCGTTGATTGAGAATATTCAACGAGAAGACTTAAATCCGATTGAAGAAGCCATTGCCTTACAACGTTTGCAACAAGAATTTGAATTAACGCAACAAGAAGTTGCTGATGCGGTGGGTAAATCTCGTACAGTGATTACTAACTTACTGCGATTAATGAATCTTCGTGAAGATGTGCGTACCATGTTGGAACATGGCGATTTAGAAATGGGTCATGCCCGCGCTTTACTCGGTTTAAATGGCGATATTCAATCCAGTGCGGCTAAAGCCGTGGTGGGTAAAGGTTTATCGGTACGACAAACTGAGTCTTTAGTGCGTAAGTTGCAGCAAGAAAAACAAGCTAAGAAGCCTACCGAGCCAAGCGCTGATATAAAACAGTTAGAAAATGAACTCACGGAAAAATTAGGCTCTAAGGTACTTTTGCAACACGGTGCAAAAGGCAAAGGCAAGTTAGTGATTAATTACAATAATTTAGATGAATTAGATGGCATATTAGAACATCTTCGTCGCTAAGCTATTTATTCAGCTATTGCTTGATTAAATAGCGATAAAGCTATGAAAATCATCAAATTAATGAGTTTTCAGTAATTAATGAAATTTGCCTTGAAGCTTCATTTTTAAATCTTTATAATGCACCGCGTTTAAATTGGTATGAACTCACTGTCATGAAGCCTAGAAAACAACGCTTTGCGGCGAGTGATAAAAGAAAACAAGCCTTGAAAAAAGTGCTCTTAATTGATGTGCTTTTTGTGGTAGTAAGTGGATTAATCATTGCATTAACTCATAAAACTTACTTACAGGCGGTTGTACTAGGGTACAGTGTGTTTTTGATTCCTAATCTGCTATTTTGCTGGCGCGTACTTAGACGTAATTCAGTGCAATATGTAGAAGGAATGGTGCGGTCGTTGTACGCCGCCGAAGTCAGTAAATTCGTCTTAACGACGATTTTATTTGCATTTAGTTTCATCGTCATGAAACCACAAGGAATGCAGGTAGCAGTATTTTTTGCTGCTTATGTTGTGTTGTGGATCGTGCATCAATTAATGACTTATTGGCTAGTTGTGCGCAATAAGAATAGATAAGTAGGTAAATCATGTCAGCAGAACAAGCAATGACATCAGGCGATTATATACTGCACCACTTGCAAAGTATGACCTATGGTAAATTAACCGAAGGGTATGTGCGTGGTGATGGTAGCGTGATGCAAGAAACCCAATGGGTTTTAGCAAAAACCAGTCAAGAAGCCGCTGATATGGGCTTTTGGGCGGTTCACCTTGATACCTTGGGTTGGTCAATTGGTTTAGGTTTGGTTTTCTGCACTTTGTTTTATCGTGCAGCAAGAAAAGCAACCGCAGGTATTCCTACTGGCATGGTTAATTTCATCGAATATGTAGTTGAATTCGTTGATAATATTACCAAAGATACCTTTAAATACAAAAACAGTATGGTTGCGCCGATGGCATTAACCATTTTTGTTTGGGTATTTTTAATGAACTTAATGGACTTAATCGCAGTGGACTGGATTCCAGCGCTGGCAGCAAAAATCAGCGGTGACCCGCACTTATATTTCAAAATCGTACCGACTACCGATTTAAACGCACCTTTAGGCATGGCGTTTACCGTTTTCGCGTTGATGATTATTTTAAGTATTAAAAACAAAGGCTTAATTGGCTTTGTTAAAGAATTAAGCTTCCACCCTTTTGAACCTAAATTCTCTGGTGTTGGTCTTATTTTTGCACCAGTATTAATGCTGATTAACCTATTGCTTGAAACCGTTTCTTTAATTGCAAAGCCTGTTTCACTCGGTCTGCGTCTATTTGGAAACATGTATGCGGGCGAAATTATTTTCGTATTGATCGCAATTATGTACGGCGCTGGTTTATTATTAGGCTCATTGGCGGGTGTTTTACAATGGGCATGGGCAGTATTCCATATCTTAATCATTACCTTGCAGGCCTTTATCTTCATGGTATTGACGATTGTTTATATGGATATGGCGCACCAAGTAGAAGAAAATCATTAATTTACAACTCAACACTTAACTTTAAACTTAAAAACTAGGAGAAAAAACATGGGCTTAGCTCTAATTTCAGTTGCATTACTTATCGGTTTAGGTGCTTTAGGTACTGCTATCGGTTTCGCTATCTTAGGTGGCAAATTGTTAGAAGGTATCGCACGTCAACCAGAACTAGGCTCAACCTTAATGGGTCGTATGTTCTTGATGGCTGGTTTACTTGACGCGGTTCCAATGATCGGTGTTGGTATTGCTATGTACATCTTGTTTGCTCTAGCTCCTACTCTTGGCGCATAAGAATCGCTTTATTTAAATCCTATTTTTAATTAAAGCAGAGGAGCAGATATGAACTTAAATCTAACGTTAATTGGTCAATCCATTACGTTCCTGATTTTTATCGCATTCTGCTGGAAGTTTATCTGGCCGTTCATCATCCAAGCGATGGCTGAGCGCCAGAAACTGATTGCAGAGGGTTTAGAAGCAGCAGACCGTGCAGGTCGTGACCTTGAGTTAGCTCAAGAGAAAGCAACTGCACAATTGCGTCAAGCAAAAGAAGAAGCTGCTTCTATTATTGATCTTGCGAATAAGCGTGCTAGCCAAATCGTTGATGAAGCTAAAGAACAAGCTCGTACCGAAGGCGATCGCATCAAAGCGGGCGCACAAGCAGAAATCGAGCAACAAGTTAACCGTGCAAAAGAGCAATTACGTGCTCAAGTAGCGGGTCTTGTTGTAGCGGGTGCTGAGAAAATTCTTGAATCGTCAATTGATGCTGCTCAGCATGAAGCATTATTGAATAAATTAGCCGCTGAGCTGTAAACGAGGTAAGCATGGCAGACTTAATCACGCTAGCCAGACCTTATGCGAAAGCTGCTTTCCAATTTGCCCAAGCACAAAACAGCTTGGGTAAATGGTCAGAGATGCTTGCTTTATTAGCAAATCTTACAAGCGAAGCAAAAGTCCAGCAGGTGCTTGCTTCTCCTAATTTAACTGTTCAGCAACAAGCCCAAGCATTGATTGATGTTTGTGGTGATGGCTTAAATGACGCTGGTAAAAACTTGGTGACAATTTTAGCGGAAAATAAACGTTTAAAATTGCTCGTTGAGATTTCAAATTTATTTGAAAAATTAAAAACCGAAGCAGAAAAAACAGTTGATGTTGAAATTACAACGGCGGTCGCGTTAAACGATACGTTAAGTAATCAATTAGCAGAAGCGTTGAAAAACAAACTAAATCGTACCGTAACTATAACCAGTTCGGTGGACAAAAATCTCATAGGCGGCGCAATTATTAGAGCAGGCGATACTGTTATCGATAGCTCAGTGCGTAGCCGTTTAGCCAAACTCGCAGAAGCAATGCACTCATAGGGTTTGAGGGATAATTATGCAACAATTAAATCCGTCAGAAATTAGCGACATCATTAAAAAACGCATCGAATCCATGGAAATTTCCAGCGATGCAAAAAACGAAGGTACCATTCTTTCTGTAACTGATGGTATCGTAAGAATTCACGGTCTTGCCGACGTTATGTATGGTGAGATGATTGAATTTGAAGGTGGCTTATATGGTATGGCACTTAACCTTGAGCGCGACTCAGTAGGTGCAATCGTATTGGGCGACTATTTAAGCCTACAAGAAGGTCAAAAATGCCGTTGTACAGGTCGTATTCTTGAAGTACCTGTAGGTCCAGAATTGGAAGGTCGTGTGGTTGACGCATTGGGTAATCCAATTGATGGCAAAGGCGCGATTAACGCAAAAATGACTGATGCAATCGAAAAAATTGCACCGGGCGTTGTATGGCGTCAATCAGTTGATCAGCCAGTACAAATTGGTTACAAAGCGGTTGACGCGATGGTGCCAATCGGACGTGGTCAACGTGAGTTGATTATCGGTGACCGTCAAGTTGGTAAAACAGCGATTGCGGTTGATGCGATTATTAACCAAAAAGATTCAGGCATTAAGTGTGTTTATGTAGCAATTGGTCAAAAAGCTTCTTCGGTAGCGGCGGTTGTACGTAAACTAGAAGAACATGATGCGATGAAGCACACTGTTGTGGTTGCAGCAACCGCATCAGATCCAGCTTCAATGCAATTCTTAGCAGCGTTTGCTGGCTGTACCATCGGTGAATACTACCGTGACCGTGGTCAAGACGCGTTAATTATTTATGATGACTTAACCAAGCAAGCTTGGGCATATCGTCAAATTTCTTTGTTATTACGTCGTCCGCCAGGACGTGAAGCGTACCCAGGTGACGTGTTCTATTTACACTCACGTTTACTTGAGCGCGCATCACGTGTATCGGCTGAATACGTAGAGAAATTCACCAATGGTGAAGTGAAAGGTCAAACCGGTTCATTAACTGCGTTGCCAATCATTGAAACCCAAGCAGGTGACGTTTCAGCGTTCGTTCCAACTAACGTAATTTCGATTACCGACGGTCAGATCTTCTTGGAAACTGACATGTTTAACGCGGGTATTCGTCCTGCGATGAACGCGGGTATTTCGGTTTCGCGTGTAGGTGGTGCGGCACAAACCAAAATTATCAAAAAATTGTCTGGCGGTATCCGTACAGCGTTAGCGCAATATCGTGAATTGGCTGCGTTCTCACAGTTCGCATCTGACTTAGATGAAGCAACACGTTCGCAGTTAGATCATGGTAAACGTGTTACTGAATTGATGAAGCAAAAACAATACGCGCCACAAAGCATCGCGCAAATGGCTGTTGTATTGTATGCCGCTAACGAAGGTTATCTGAAAGACGTTGAAGTTGAAAAAATTCAATCGTTTGAAGCTGCTTTATTGTCATACATGGCAAGCCAACACGGTGCATTAATGAGTGATATCGTGGCAACAGGCAAATGGGATGACAATGTTGAAGCGACTTTCAAGTCAGCTATTGAAACCTTTAAAGCAACACAGACCTGGTAATCATTAGCAAGGGGCAACCCTTGCTAAATCTGTTTCTGGAGTAAAACATGGCCGGTGCCAAAGAAATACGTACACAGATCAACAGTGTCAAGAGCACGCAGAAAATCACGTCTGCGATGGAAATGGTTGCTGCCAGTAAAATGCGTAAAGCTCAACAACGTATGGAAGTAGGTAAACCTTATTCCGAACGTATCCGTGCGGTTATCAGCCATGTGGCTGGCGCAACGTCTGAATATAAGCATGCTTATATGACACAGCGCGAAACCATTAAACGCGTTGGCTTTATTGTTGTATCAACAGACCGAGGATTGTGCGGTGGCTTAAACATCAATATGTTTAAGAAAGCGGTTAAATCCATGCAGGAATATCATGCTAAAGGCGTTGGTATTGATGTTTGTACTGTTGGTGGTAAAGCGGCAAGCTTTTTCGCTAATTACGGCGGTAACGTAGTGGCAAGCGTTCGAGATTTGGGCGAACAACCTAGCGTTAGTCAGCTGATTGGTTCAGTGAAAGTGATGCTTGATGCCTTTGTTAAAGGCGACATTGACAAGATCTATTTGGTGGGCAACGAATTCGTGAACACCATGACCCAAGTACCTTTTACAAGACAATTATTGCCTTTAGAAGCGGCGGAGTCAGAAAGAAAATACAGCTGGGATTACTTATATGAATCCGAGCCAAAACCGTTGTTAGATTCATTGATGGCGCGTTATATCGAATCACAGGTTTATCAAACTGTGGTTGAAAATGCGGCCTGTGAACAAGCGGCGCGTATGGTAGCTATGAAAAACGCTACCGATAACGCAGGCGGCTTAATTGATGAATTACAACTGATATACAACAAAGCGCGTCAAGCGGCGATTACTCAAGAATTATCTGAAATCGTCAGTGGTGCGGCAGCGGTTTAACATACATTAGCAAGTTTAAAATTAAGAGGAACCGGAAATGAGTAGCGGAAATATCGTGCAAATCATCGGCGCGGTTATCGATGTGGAATTCCCACGTGATGCTGTTCCACAGGTTTATGATGCATTAAAAGTTACCGACAGTGGTTTAACCTTGGAAGTCCAGCAGCAATTAGGCGACGGCGTTGTTCGTGCGATTGCAATGGGTTCTTCAGAAGGTTTACGTCGTGGCTTGAGTGTTGAAAATACCAAAGCACCCGTTCAAGTACCTGTAGGTGTTGAAACCTTGGGTCGTATTATGGACGTTTTGGGTAACCCCATCGACGAATTAGGTCCTATTGGTGAACAAGAGCGTCGCTCAATTCACCAAAAAGCACCAAAATATGACGAATTAGCAGCATCAAGCGAATTGTTAGAAACCGGCATCAAAGTTATCGACTTAGTTTGTCCATTCGCTAAGGGTGGTAAAGTTGGTTTGTTCGGTGGTGCGGGTGTTGGTAAGACCGTTAACATGATGGAACTCATCAACAACATCGCTACCGAGCACAGCGGTTTGTCAGTATTCGCGGGTGTGGGTGAGCGTACTCGTGAAGGGAACGACTTCTACCACGAGATGCAGGACGCCGGCGTTGTTAACGTCAAAGATTTCAAGCAATCAAAAGTTGCGATGGTTTATGGTCAGATGAACGAACCACCAGGTAACCGTTTGCGTGTTGCTTTAACTGGTTTGACCATGGCTGAGCGTTTCCGTGATGATGGTAAAGACGTATTATTGTTCGTTGACAATATTTACCGTTATACCCTAGCGGGTACTGAAGTATCTGCATTGTTAGGTCGTATGCCTTCTGCGGTAGGTTATCAGCCAACTCTAGCGGAAGAAATGGGTGTTCTACAAGAGCGTATTACTTCAACCAAAACAGGTTCGATCACCTCTATTCAAGCGGTTTATGTTCCTGCGGATGACTTAACTGACCCATCACCAGCAACCACGTTTGCTCACTTAGACTCAACTGTAGTATTGAGCCGTGACATTGCTGCTAAAGGTATTTACCCAGCGGTTGACCCATTAGACTCAACATCACGTCAATTAGACCCATTGTTGGTTGGTCAAGAGCATTACGACGTTGCACGTGGCGTACAAAACGTATTGCAACGTTACAAAGAGTTGAAAGACATCATCGCTATCTTGGGTATGGATGAATTGTCTGAAGATGATAAATTGGTTGTTCAACGTGCACGTAAAATTGAACGTTTCTTGTCACAGCCTTTCCACGTTGCGGAAGTATTTACTGGTAGCCCAGGCAAATACGTATCTTTGAAAGATACCATCAGCAGCTTTAAAGGTATTCTGAACGGTGATTACGATCACATGCCAGAGCAAGCGTTCTATATGGTCGGCACAATTGAAGAAGCCGTAGAAAAGGCGAAGAAGCTTTAAGCTTCTTCACCTTGAGGTGAATCCATGGCTATGACTACACATCTTGATATTGTAAGCGCCGAAGAGAAAATCTTTAGTGGCTTAGTAGAGATGGTTATCGCAACCGGTGAAATGGGTGATTTGGGTATTTTATATGGCCATGCTCCCTTATTAACCGCTCTGATTCCAGGTCCTGTAAAAATCATTAAACAGGGCGGAGCAGAGGAAGTGTTTTATGTTTCGGGTGGCTTTTTAGAAGTACAAGCCAATGCAGTTAATATCTTAGCCGATGCCGCGTTACGTGCTTCGGATATAGATGAAGCTGAGGTTTTGAAAGCCCAAGAAGCAGCAAAACAAGCGATGACTAACCAAGCAGGTGAATTTGATTATTCTCGTGCAGCGGTGCAACTCGCAGAATCAGCCGCGCAGCTAAGAGCTTTACAGCAACTGCGCAAAAAATTAGGTAAATAACACCTAGAAACAAAGGCAGCATTCGCTGCCTTTTTTCATTGGAGAACAGCATGATCAACGACGTTATTATTTTAGCTGCTGGCAAAGGCACACGTATGCGCTCAAAACGCGCCAAGGTGTTACAACCGTTAGCAGGGCAACCATTATTGCAACACGTTATTAACGTAGCAAAAAAAATAGATAATAGTCGATTGCATGTAGTGATTGGGCACGATGCGGATAATGTTCGAGCCAGCCTAGCGCATGAGCAGTGTTCGTGGGTTGCGCAAACAGAACAACTTGGCACAGGCCATGCGGTCGCGCAGACTTTGCCGCAATTAGCCGATGATGGCATCAG
>CAZMQC010000047.1:0-7705 GCA_964568295.1 uncultured Spongiibacteraceae bacterium
ATGCGCAATCTGGCTTAAAGCCGAGCGATATTGATGCAGCGGTTATCTACGATGCATTTACTCCGATTGTATTATGGCAGTTGGAGTCATGGGGCTTTTGTGAGCGCGGTAAAGCAGGACAGTTTGTATTAGATGGTAACTTGCGTTTAGATGGACGTTTGCCAACTAATACCCACGGCGGTCAATTGTCAGAAGCGTATATCCACGGCGTAAACGGCATTGTCGAAGCAGTACGTTTGGCGCGCGGTACTTCTGTTAACCAACCGAAGAAAGACGTTCGTAACGTCTTGGTGACATCCGGTGTGGGTGTGCCAACGGGCGGTGCTTTAATCGGACGTGCAGACGACTAACACTTTATAGTGTTATAAAAGGGGGCTTAGGCTCCCTTTTTTGTTGGTCAAAAAAAGCGATAGAGTTAACGGGCAAACAGTTGTCTTGATGACAATCTTAAGCCGCTATGCTTAAATAAGCGCAAATTTTTTGCGCGCATGATTATGAGTATTATTCTTGGGATAGACCCAGGTTCTAGGAAAACAGGCTTTGGTGTTATCCAGGTCGTTGGTGATAAATCCAGCTACATTGCCAGTGGTGTGATTCGGGTGGAAAAATATGAGTTTGCTGAGCGCTTAAAAATTATCTTCTCGTCTTTGCAAGAAATTATCCAACAATACACGCCGCAAATTATGGTGGTGGAACAAGTCTTTTTATCTAATAACGCTAATTCGGCTTTAAAACTTGGGCAAGCGCGAGGTGCTGCGGTAGTGGCGGGGGCGACGTTGGGGCTGGACGTACACGAATATTCAGCAAGACAGATTAAACAAGCGGTTGTAGGTACTGGCTCTGCCAATAAAGAGCAGGTGCAGCACATGGTGACTCACTTATTAAAATTATCAGCTAGTCCGCAGGAAGATGCGGCAGATGCTTTAGCGGCGGCTTTGTGTCATGCGCATACTTGGCATAATTTAATTCGCATGGCAGGTGCGACCGCGCATAAACGACGGAGAATACAATAATGATTGCATGGCTTGAAGGCACGGTTTTAGAACGTCATCCGCCTTTTTTGGTGCTTAACGTTAATGGCGTGGGCTATGAGATACAAGCGCCGATGACCAGTTTTTATGTGTGGGAAAATAAACCGCAGATTAGCTTGTTTACCCACATGGTGGTGCGCGAAGATGCGCAATTATTGTACGGTTTTGCTAGTCGCGAAGAGCAAAGTTTGTTTCGTACCTTGTTAAAAGTGAATGGCGTTGGCCCGAAGCTGGCGTTGGCGATTTTATCGGCAATGGACGTGAACCGTTTCGTCAGTTGTGTGCAGTTAGATGACGTAACTTCGCTGTGCAAAATTCCTGGCATCGGGCGCAAAACCGCAGAGCGCTTGCTGATTGAAATGCGCGATAGACTAAAAGATTGGTACGTTGAAGACGTAACCGAGACAAGAACGGTTGAAATTGCAGAAGGCAAGCCGTCGAATCGTGTCATCACCCAAGAAGCCGAGAGTGCTTTAATTGCCTTGGGCTACAAGCCGCAAGATGCAGCAAAAATGATTCAAAAAGTCAGTGGTGAAGAATTGCAAACCGCAGAAGCGTTAATTCGAGCGGCGTTGAAGAGAATGATTTAATGATAGATAGCGATCGTATAATTAGCCACGCAAGCCACAAAGACGATGTGCATGATCGAGCTGTGCGCCCCAAGGTTTTGGCGGACTATCATGGTCAGCCGGTAGTGCGTGAGCAGATGGAAATCTTTATCGCGGCGGCGAAAAAACGCCATGAAGCGTTGGATCATTGTTTGATTTTTGGACCGCCAGGTTTAGGTAAAACGACGCTAGCTAATATTATTGCCAATGAAATGGGCGGTGATTTAAAAACCACGTCTGGGCCTGTGCTAGAAAAAGCCGGTGATTTAGCAGCGATCATGACCAATTTAGACGCGGGCGATGTGTTGTTTATTGATGAAATTCATCGGTTAAGTCCACATATTGAAGAAATTTTATATCCTGCCATGGAAGATTTTCAGCTCGATATTATGATTGGCGAAGGGCCAGCCGCGCGTTCAATAAAGCTGGATTTGCCACCGTTTACCTTGGTGGGCGCAACGACGCGTGCAGGCTTGTTAACCTCGCCGTTACGTGACCGTTTTGGTATTGTGCAGCGTTTAGAATATTACTCCGTGCAAGATTTAACGGGGATTGTGCTGCGTGCCGCTGGTATTTTGGGCGTGCCCATTGAGGAGGCTGGCGCGGCTGAAGTTGCTAAGCGAGCAAGAGGCACGCCACGTATTGCCAACCGTTTGCTGCGTCGTGTACGCGATTACGCTGAAGTTAAATCAGATGGTTTGGTGACGCAGGATATTGCCGATAAAGCTTTGAATATGCTGCATGTTGATGAGCATGGGTTTGACCACATGGATAGACGCTTATTGTTAGCCATGATTGATAAATTTGATGGTGGTCCTGTGGGCGTTGATAGCTTAGCAGCAGCAATTAGCGAGGAGCGTGGCACGATTGAAGATGTGATTGAGCCATACCTGATTCAGCAAGGCTATTTAATGCGTACCCCTAGAGGGCGCGTGGCGACGCGACTGGCTTATCAGCATTTTGGTTTGGACTCGTTGAATAAACAGGAATATTTGGGGCTGGCGGATGAGTAAAGCCATAACCGAAACCCCAATTTCCCAGTTTTCTTGGCCAGTTCGGGTTTATATCGAAGATACCGATGCAGGCAATATTGTTTTTTATGTCAATTATCTTAAATACATGGAGCGCGCTCGCACAGAAAGCCTGCGTTCATTGGGTTTTGAGAAAGCGGGAATTTTTGCTGACGATGCGATGTTTGTAGTGCATTCATTAGCCATTGATTACAAAGCGCCCGCTAGATTGGACGACTTATTAACCGTAAGTGCGGACATTCAGCAATTAAAACGGACTTCGTTAACATTTAACCAGCGCGTTTGGCGCGATGATGAATTATTATGTACAGCCGATGTCAAAATCGCCTGCGTAAGTCGTTCAGCTATGAAGCCCGTCGCTATTCCCGATACCTTGCTTAACGCCATCAAACAACAAAAATAGAGTGAGTTTTATATTATGAATGAATCATTATCATTCTGGAGTTTAGTCAGCAACGCTAGCGTTGTGGTGCAGTTAGTGATGCTGATTTTGTTTTTATTGTCAGTGATTTCATGGGCAATGATTGCGCAAAGAAGTTTATATTTTCGTCGTGCGCAGCAACTCAATAAGCAATTTGAAGAAGAGTTTTGGTCAGGCGTGGATTTGTCCAAACTTTACAAAAGAAGTGTAGATGCAAGCCAAATGAGTGGTAGCGAAGCTATTTTTCGTGCTGGTTTTAAAGAGTATTCACGCCTCAGACAACAAGGCGGTGCGGATGCCGATGCTTTGATGGAAGGATGTACGCGTGTTATGCGCGTTGCGTTATCGCATGAAGAAGAAAAGTTGGATAAGCACTTGCCGTTCTTGGCAACGGTTGGTTCAACCAGTCCTTATATTGGTTTGTTCGGTACGGTTTGGGGCATTATGAACTCGTTTAGAAACTTGGCTAACGTACAACAAGCAACGATTGCAACCGTTGCGCCGGGTATTTCCGAAGCTTTGGTGGCAACCGCTATTGGCTTATTTGCCGCCATTCCAGCGGTTATTGCTTATAACCGTTTTGCTGCGCGTTCAGATAGCTTATTAAAGCAATATCAAAACTTCTCGGATGAATTTACCAGTATTTTGCACCGACAAGCACATGCTAAAAAGCATGGAGATGAATAATGGCAAAGTCGGGTAAACATCGTTTTGCATCGGATATTAACGTCGTTCCGTATATTGACGTTATGCTGGTTTTATTGGTTATTTTTATGGTGACTGCGCCATTGATGACGCAAGGGATAAAACTTGAATTGCCAAAGGCGGACGCTAAACCGCTTGATGTAAAGCAGGAGGAACCGTTGATTGTTTCTTTGAAAGCCGATGGCACCTTGTACTTGAATCTAGGCAAAGAACAGAAAAATGCTAAACCGCTGCAAGAAATTCAAGCCAGTATTCAAAAAGTGATTTCGGCAAAGCCCGCAACGCCTGTGTTGATTTGGGCAGATCATAAAATTGATTACGGGCAAGTGGTTGTTTTAATGACTCAGTTGGAAAAAGCAGGCGTTGAACACGTTGGTTTGGTTACGGAGCCATTGTAATTAATGCCGTTCTTACGCCAATATTCCTTGCCTATTGCTTTTACCGTTATTTTGCATGTGCTTGTATTGCTTGGGCTGTCGATTGGTTTTGCGCCTAAAACCAAAGTTCCAGAGATTCCAACGCCTAAGTTTATTAGCGCTAATGTCGTACAGTTGAAACAACAAGCGCCACCAACGCCGCCAGCTGCTAAACCGCCTGCGCAACAAAAACAAGAGCAGCAGAAGCAGGAAAAGCTGAAACAAGAAAAATTGCAGCAGGAAAAGGCTAAGCGAGAGCGCTTAAAACAAGAGAAAATTAAGCAGGAGCAAGCAGCAAAACAAAAAGCGGAGCAAGAAAAGCAGCGCCAGCAAACATTGGCTAAAGAGCGAGCAGAAAAAGAGCGCTTACAGCAAGAAAAAGCCAAGCAAGAGCAGCAAAGAAAAGAACAAGAGCGGTTAAAGCAAGAAGCTTTAGCGCAAAAAGCGCGAGAAGAAGCCTTGCTTAATCAAATTGCTGAGCAAGAAACGTTTCAGCAACAGCAGCAATATGATGAGCAAGCCGTGCAAAGTTATGCAGCCATTATTGAGCACGCCGTTATTTCCAATTGGAGTCGCCCTGCCAGCGCTAGAAATGGCATGGAAGTATTGTTGGAGATTCAACTGATTCCCAATGGAACAGTGGTGCAGGTTAATTTACTGAAAAGCAGTGGCAATGACGCGTTTGATCGTTCAGCGATTGCTGCGGTAAAAAAAGCCGAGCGCTTTCCAGATTTGGCTAAGCTTGATTTGCCAACCTTTGAAAAATATTTTCGACGGTTTAATATGCGTTTTAAACCCGAAGACCTTCGTTTATAACTTCCCAATCCTTGGAGTTTTTTGTGAGATTGTTTTTTCTATTGTTTAGTTTTTTAGTGGCAATGACCGCGCAAGCGCAACTGCTTATTGAAATTAAACAGGGGGTGGATAACCCAACTAAAATGGCAGTAAGCCCGTTTTCGTGGTCGGGTACCGATTTTTTGCAAGAAGATGTTTCGGAGATCATTAACGCCGATCTACAACGTAGTGGCATGTTCGATATGATGGATAAGGGGCAAATGCTTAGTCACCCTGACAAAGCGCAAGATGTTTTTTACCGTGACTGGCGTGCATTGGGCCGAGAGTATTTATTAATCGGTAGAATGGTGCCCTCCAATGGACGTGTTGAGGTGACTTATCAACTGTTTGATGTGGTGCGCCAAACATCATTGTTGAATTATCGTTTAACGGCAAGTCGAGAAGGGCTGCGTGATCTTGCCCATAAAATTAGTGATCAAGTATTTGAGAAGATAACTAATATCCCAGGCGCGTTTTCGACCAAAATGCTTTATGTATCGGCGCAAAATTTACCCAATTTTAAATTTAACTATCAGTTGTTTGTAGCAGATGCTGATGGTGCGCGAGCAAGACGTATTTTAAATTCCGACGAGCCTATTCTATCGCCATCATGGTCCCCTGATGGCAAGCAAATTGCTTATGTGTCATTTGAAAATGGTCGCCCAGCGATTTGGCGTCAAGTATTGGCAACGGGTGAGCGTGAAAAACTGACCAATTTTCCTGGCATCAACAGTAGTCCGTCGTGGTCGCCCGATGGTACAAAAATCGCGTTAACGCTTTCAAAAGACGGTAGTCCTGATATTTACATTTTAGATCTGCCTACTAAAAAATTACGTAAAATAGCGGCGCATAATTTTGCCATCGATACCGAGCCACAATGGATGCCTGATGGTCATCACGTTATTTTTACCTCTAACCGTGGTGGTCGTCCGCAAATTTATTCAGTAAATGTCAATACTGATCAGGTGCAACGAGTCACTAAGCAGGGCGTTTATAATGCTAAGGCAAGACCGATGCCCGACGGTAGTGGCATTATTGTCGTGCATCAAACTCAGCAAGGCGGGTTTCATATTGCCCGTTACGATACTGACAGAGATCGAGTTTTTATTTTAACTAACACACAATTAGACGAAGCTCCTAGTATCGCAGCAAACGGAAGTATGATAATGTATGCCACGAAAAAAGGTGAGCAAGGCATCTTGGCGGCAGTTTCTATTGATGGTCGTATTAAATTCGATCTACCGTCCCAAGGGCGCGATGTGCGCGAGCCAGCTTGGTCTCCATTTATGAATTGAATTTACAACTAAGTACTACCTAAAAAGGTGAAAACATGAACGTAAGTAATAAACTAAAGTTTTTTGGCGTTTTATTTATCTCTGCTGTATTGGCAGCTTGTGCTGGTAAACAAGAAATCGCAGACGATAGCTTCAATGATGCAGCGGCTGATACTAGCGCACAAGTTGATGCATACCAACAAGAACAAATTGATTCAGCAGCGCTTGAAGCAGAAAAAGCAGCTATTCAATTATCTACACTTTATTACTTCGAGTTTGATAGCTATCAATTAACTTCTGATGCTCGTGCAGATTTAAACGTGGCTGCAAAATTATTGAAAGAAACTGGCAAAAACGTGCGTTTAGAAGGTCATGCTGACGAACGCGGCAGCCGTGATTACAACTTGGCTTTAGGTGAAAACCGTGCGAAAGCAGTTGCTAATTTCTTGATGGCGCAAGGCGTTAAAAACAGCCAATTAGAAATTATTAGCTACGGTGAAGAAAAACCTACTGTTTTAGGTAGCAACGAAGCAGCATGGGCTAAAAACCGTCGTGTAGAGTTGATTAAAAAATAATCTGAATGAAGATGTTTTTGTTTCAATTGCTTGTGGTAGGTTCGCTTACCACAAGCTTTTCTGTTTTAGCCAACAGCAAAATTAAAGTTGTTGAATCAGTTTCCGCCAGCGAACAGCAGCGTGTAACGCAGCAGCAAGCAAGCAATGATGAGCAAAACCGTTTGGTTTTACAGTTGCTTGGTGATTTACAGGCTATGCAAGCTGAAGTGTTGCGATTAAGCGGTGTTGTGGAAGAACAACAGTTCCAAATTGATCAGTTAAAGCAACAGCAGCAAGAAGATTATATTCAGATTGATCAGCGATTAAGTCAGTTAGTCAATCCAGTGGTTAGTCATTCAGAACCCATTGCCACTTCAGCAGTTGCCTCGTCAGATGATGACAAAAATGCCTATCAAAAGGCTTATAATTTCATTCCAGAAAGACAATTTGAACAATCCAAACAAGCATTTTTAGCGTTTGTTAAGCAATACCCTAATTCCCAATACCAAGCCAATGCCTATTATTGGCTAGGCGAGCTGTATATTATTGAAGGTAATGACAAGCAAGCAAAAGAATCATTTCGTAAAATTTTAACGGATTATTCGCAACACAATAAATATCCCGAAGCTTTATACAAAGTGGCGACCCTTAATCATCAACAGGGCGATAAAGCGACTGCTAAACAGCAGCTAGAAACCCTATTAAAGCAATATGGCGATATTCATGCGCACGCTAATATTACTGCGAAAGCGCGTGCATTTTTACAAAAAAATTATCCGTAATCATGTCTTCAACCTTACGCATTACCGAGATTTTTTACTCCTTACAAGG
>CAZMQC010000047.1:7805-10467 GCA_964568295.1 uncultured Spongiibacteraceae bacterium
GGTACGGAAGAAGATTATCGTTGGTCGTGCGAAAAGTTGGCTGAATACCAACTGCAAGATAAAGTATGTGAAGTCTTATTTTCCCCTAGCTTCCATGAGCTTACACCCACTCAACTAGCCGATTGGATTGTACGCGACCGCTTGCCAGTAAGAATGCAGGTGCAGCTGCATAAGATTTTATGGCAAGATGAGCCAGGTCGCTAATCTCAACAACCATTTTACTCGCTGTTTATTATGTCAAAAAAAGCCGTTATTTTAATTTCTGGTGGATTGGACTCTGCCACTGTGTTAGCCATTGCTAGGGCGCAAGGTTATCAATGCTATGCGCTAAGTTTCTCCTATGGACAGCGTCATAGTTCTGAGTTGGCTGCGGCTAAACGTGTAGTTGATACACAAGGTGTCGCAGAATACCGCGTTGCTAATATTGATTTGGCGGCTTTTGGCGGTTCGGCATTAACTGATACCAATTTGTCGGTGCCTGAAGAAGAGCAAGATGGTATTCCGATTACCTATGTACCAGCTCGCAATACGATCTTTTTATCGTATGCCTTGGCATGGGCGGAAGTGTTACAAGCCGAAGCGATTTTTATTGGTGTGAACTCGGTAGATTACTCCGGTTACCCAGATTGTCGCCCTGCGTTTATTGAAGCGTTTGAGAAAATGGCTAATCTTGCTACAAAAATGGGCGTTGAAGAGCATAATTTACGGATTGAAACGCCATTAATGCATTGGAGTAAGGCGCAAATTATTCAGCATGGCATGGCGCTAGGTGTTGATTACGCATTAACGGTGAGCTGTTATCAGGCGGATGAACAGGGTAGAGCATGTGGCAAGTGTGATAGCTGTCGTTTGCGTAAACAAGGTTTTTTACAAGCAGGCGTGGCTGATCCTACCTTGTACGTAGCGTCTGTGTAAAAAATAGTCGTTTATTAACAGTGGGTTAATAAATAAAAAAACTAGAAAAAAAACTTGCACGAGAGAAAAAAACGCGTATTATACGCACCACTTACGGGATGTTAGCTCAGTCGGTAGAGCAGTTGGCTTTTAACCAATTGGTCATAGGTTCGAATCCTATACATCCCACCAAATTCAGAAAAGGCTGTCAGATGACAGCCTTTTTCATATCAGGACTATCAGTCTTTAGCATGTAAATGCGTCTTAGGGGGTGGTTATGTCAATCGATACCTCAGCTCGGCAAATAGTGAAGAACTTTCTTGCCAACGGTAAACCTGAAAATACAGGCGATATTGAGGCAAAAAAACAACGTATTAAAGAGTTGCTGAAAGAGCGCGATGCCGTTTTAGTGGCGCATTATTACACTGATCCTGAATTGCAAGCGCTTGCCGAGGAAACAGGTGGCTGCGTCTCTGACTCGTTAGAAATGGCGCGGTTTGGTAAAAATCACTCGGCCTCAACCTTGATGCTGGCGGGTGTCAAATTTATGGGCGAAACCGCCAAGATTTTATCGCCAGAAAAACGCGTATTCATGCCGACCTTAGAAGCAACCTGTTCGTTGGATATTGGCTGTCCTATTGAAGAATTTGCGCCATTTTGTGACCAGCATGCCGACCGTGTGGTTGTGGTGTACGCCAATACCTCGGCTGCGGTTAAAGCGCGTGCAGATTGGGTAGTTACTTCATCGATTGCATTAGACGTGGTAAGCCATTTGCATGAGCAGGGCAAAAAAATTCTTTGGGCGCCTGATAAGCATTTAGGCTCTTATGTGCAACGCGAAACGGGCGCTGACGTATTGCTTTGGGACGGTGCGTGTATTGTGCACGAGGAGTTTAAAGCGCAAGGTTTATTGGACCTGAAAAAGCTTTATCCCGACGCCGCCATTTTGGTGCATCCTGAATCACCTGAAGCAGTGGTTGAATTGGCGGACGCTGTTGGTTCGACGTCGCAAATTATCAATGCCGCCAAGACGATGCCTAATCCGCAATTTATTGTGGCAACCGACCAAGGTATTTTCTACAAATTGCAACAGCAAGTGCCTGATAAGGAATTTATTATTGCGCCGACGGCTGGGCAAGGCGCGGCTTGCCGCAGCTGTGCAAACTGCCCTTGGATGGCAATGAACAGCATTGATAGTTTGTTGATGTCGTTACAAACACTGTCGCCAACCCATGAGATTTTTGTTGATCCTGCGGTGGCAGAAAAAGCCATGATTCCATTGCAACGCATGTTGGATTTTGCTGTTAGCAATCGTGCTGTTGTTAAAGGCAACGCATAAATCTTGATGTAAAGTAGGCGGCTGATAGCCGCCGAAAATAATCAAAGGAGGACGACCTCCCCCAAGTCGGGCAATTTTCTAGGACGACCTAGCGTTATTTTTGGAGGTTGTATGCCTTGGGTTTATCTTTTGATTGCTGGTCTTCTTGAAATTGTGTGGGCTTACTTTATGAAAGAGTCACACGGTTTTACTCGTCTCACGCCCTCGATTATTACGGTTGTTGCCATGCTGGCAAGCTTTTGGTTGTTGGCTGTTGCTATGCGCAGCATTCCGCTTGGAACGGCTTATGTTATTTGGACGGGTATTGGTGCGGTAGGTGCATTTTTAGTTGGCATTATTGTTTTAGCAGAGCCAGTTAATATAGCCAGAATTATCGCTGCTGTGTTAATTGTATCGGGTTTAGTGCTTATGAAAGTTGCTAGTGTTTGA
>CAZMQC010000048.1:0-8251 GCA_964568295.1 uncultured Spongiibacteraceae bacterium
ACCGATACCTACACAAGTAGATTGACCAAAACCATAGTCAGTTGTTTGTTTAACCGCTTCATACGTCAACGTACCTGAACGTGAAACGATACCTACTTTACCTGGCAAGTGAATATGACCAGGCATGATACCGATTTTACATTCACCCGGAGTGATAACGCCTGGGCAGTTAGGACCGATTAAGCGTACGCCTAATTCATCACATTTCACTTTACACTCAAGCATATCCAAGGTTGGAATACCTTCAGTGATACAAACGATTAACTTAACGCCACCGTTGGCTGCTTCAAGAATCGAATCTTTACAGAAAGGTGCTGGAACATAGATAACAGACGCGTCTGCACCTGTTGCATCAACCGCTTCTTTAACGGTATTGAACACGGGCAAACCTAAGTGCGTTGTACCGCCTTTACCGGGTGTTACACCGCCAACCATTTTGGTGCCATAAGCAATCGCTTGCTCAGAGTGGAATGTACCTTGACCACCGGTAAAACCCTGACAGATAACTTTTGTGTCTTTATTAATTAAAATACTCATCTCTTACCCCTTAAGCGTTAGCAGCTGCTACTGCCGCTTTCGCAGCACCGGTTAAATCGGTATCAGCAATAATGTTCAAGCCGCTGTCCGCCAACACTTGAGCGCCAAGTTCTGCGTTGTTGCCTTGTAAGCGAACAACTACAGGTACTTTAACACCCACTTCTTTAACCGCATCAATAACGCCTTGTGCAATCATGTCACAACGTACGATACCGCCGAAGATGTTGATAAATACTGCCTTAACGCTGCTATCAGAAAGAATCAATTTGAACGCTTCAATAACGCGCTCTTTGGTTGCTCCGCCGCCCACGTCTAAGAAGTTAGCCGGTTGACCGCCGTGCAATTTGATAATATCCATGGTGCCCATCGCCAAGCCAGCGCCGTTAACCATACAACCGATATTACCTTCCAATGCAACGTAGTTTAATTCCCATTTTGCTGCTTCTGCTTCACGCGCGTCTTCTTGCGAAGGATCGTGCATTTCTTGCAAGTCTTTATGGCGGTACAAGGCGTTGCCGTCGATGCCGATTTTCGCATCTAAACAGTGCAAGTTGCCGTCAGTTTTAATAACCAATGGGTTGATTTCAAGCAAGGCCAAGTCTTTGTCTTGGAACAATTTTGCCAAACCAATGAAGATATTGGTGAATTGTTTGATTTGATCGCCTTTCAAGCCCAATTGGAAAGCCAATTCGCGACCTTGATAAGGTTGAGCACCTACTAATGGATCAATCGTTGCTTTTAAGATTTTCTCTGGCGTTTCCTCTGCAACTTTCTCGATCTCTACGCCGCCTTCAGTTGACGCCATGAATACGATACGGCGTGTTGAACGGTCAACAACTGCACCTAAGTACAATTCGTCTGCAATATCTGTGCACGATTCAACCAATATTTTAGCAACAGGCTGACCTTTTTCGTCAGTTTGGTAAGTAACCAAGTTCTTACCTAACCATTGCTCAGCGAAAGCTTTTGCTTCATCAGCAGATTTAATCAGCTTAACGCCGCCCGCTTTACCACGACCACCTGCGTGAACTTGGGCTTTAACAACCCACATATCACCGCCGATTTTCTTTGTTGCTTCTGCCGCTTCTTCTGGGGTATCGCACGCGAAACCTTTAGAAACTGGCAAGCCGTATTGAGCAAACAACTGCTTGCCTTGATACTCATGAAGATTCATGTTGCCCTACCGTTTTCAATGGCATAAAAATGCCGTGATTAAATGGTCGAAAATTCGACCCCCTAAAAACTTTTCAATCGCTTTTTACATTACTCAATTAAGCGCGAAAAATGAGCGCCCAATGATGGGCGCCAATTTTCTTAGATTTTGCGACAGGACGCAAATTTATTTGCGTTTTTTACGATTAGCAATGTGGATTGCTCGCCCATCAACTGCTAAAGCCGCTTCATGTAGCGCCTCAGAAACTGTTGGATGACCAAAAACCGTTAATGCCAAGTCTTCCGCACTCGAACCAAACTCCATTGCAATTACCGCTTGCTGAGCAATTTCCGCCGCGCTTGGACCGACAATATGGCAACCCAAAATACGATCAGTTTTCGCGTCCGCAATCAATTTCACCATACCATCCGCGTCATTGCTCGCTAAAGCACGACCGTTGGCGGCAAAGGGGAATACGCCTACGTTGAAATCAATGCCCGCTGCTTTTAATTGCTCTTCGTTTTTACCTACACAAGCAATTTCAGGATGGGTATAGATAACCGAAGGAATGTTGTCGTAGTTCATCTGCGTTTTTTGACCCGCAATACGCTCAGCAACCATCACACCCTCTTCTGATGCCTTATGCGCCAGCATAGGACCGCGCACAATATCACCAATCGCATACACGCCAGGCACAACCGTTGCGCAATAATCATTAACAAAAATGAAGCCACGCTCATCAAGATTAACGCCGCAATCTGCTGCCAAGAGATTATTGGTTACGGGCTTACGACCCACCGCAACGATTAGCTTGTCAAAGCTTTCTTCTTTATCGCCTTCCGCATCAGTATAACTCACAACCACCTGCGGCTTTTTACCTTTTTTAACTTCAGTGCCTTTCACTTTAGCACCTAAGCGAATATCCAAGCCTTGCTTGCTCAGGATTTTTTGTGCTTCTTTAGCAATTTGCTTATCCATACTTGGCAAAAATTGTTCCATTGCTTCAATCACAACAACTTCTGCACCTAAGCGCGACCAAACCGAGCCTAATTCCAAACCGATTACACCCGCACCAATCACACCTAAACGTTTGGGCACTTCGGTCAAGTTTAATGCACCAGTGGAATCAATAATAATATCGTCCACAGGTTTTGCTGGTGGGATTTCAACGGGCGCTGAACCCGCTGCCAAAATCACGTTATCCGCTTCATAAACGCTAGTTTTACCCGCTGCATCGGTTACTTCAACTTTTTTACCAACTAACAACTTACCTGCGCCTTGCAACAAGGTAACGTCATTAGCTTTAAACAAACCTGCAATACCGCCCGTTAATTGCGCAACCACTTTGTCTTTACGCTCAATCATAGTAGGCACATCAATTTTCACCGTTCCAGTGGAAATACCGTGAATATCTAAACCGCCTTTAGCCTCAGCATAACGATAAGACGAATCCAACAAGGCTTTCGAAGGAATGCAACCCACGTTCAAACAGGTACCACCTAAAACGGGTTTATTGCCCGCATCAATCCATTTTTCCACACAAGCCGTTTTCAAACCCAATTGCGCACAACGAATCGCAGCAACATAACCACCAGGGCCTGCACCAATAACAATCACATCAAATTTATCAGACATACTTTTTTACCTTCTATTTAAAAAGCCTTGCTAGGCAAGGCTTTTGCAAAATTATACTTGCAGCAGAATACGTGCAGGATCTTCTAACAATTCTTTAATAGCCACCAAGAATTGCACCGCATCTTTACCATCAATCAAACGGTGATCGTAAGACAACGCAAGATACATCATAGGTTGGATTTCCACCTTGCCGTTAACTGCCATTGGCCGCTCTTGGATTTTATGCATACCCAAAATCGCTGATTGTGGCGGGTTCAAAATCGGCGTTGATAACAAGGAACCAAACACACCACCATTAGTAATCGTGAACGTGCCGCCTTGCATATCTTCAATGCCTAACTTGCCATCACGTGCCTTCAAACCGAGCTCACGGATTTTAGCTTCTACATCAGCAAGACTCATGTAATCCGCATCACGCAATACAGGCACAACCAAACCTTTCTCGGTTGAAACAGCCACACCAATATCTTGATAGCCGTGGTAAACCACATCGTTACCATCAATTGAAGCATTAACGATAGGATAACGTTTTAATGCTTCTACTGCCGCACGCACAAAGAACGACATAAAGCCTAAACGCGTACCGCTATGGGTTTTCTCAAACAAATCTTTATAGCGATTACGCAAATCCATTACAGGCTGCATATTCACTTCGTTAAATGTGGTCAACATCGCGGTAGTTTGCGTTGCGTCTAACAAACGCTCCGCGATACGCGCACGCATACGGCTCATTGGTACACGTTTTTCAACGCGCTCGCCACTTAGCTCAACCACAGGGGTAACAGGTGCTATGCTGCTTGCAGCAGGTTTAGCTGCTGGTGCTGATTTTTTCGCGTCAATCGCTTTCAACACATCTTCTTTGGTTACACGACCGCCCTTGCCTGTTCCAGCAAGACTAGCAATATCAATAGCATTTTCTTCTGCTAATTTTTTCGCAGCTGGGCTTAATAAAGGTTCGTCATCTGACGCGGTCACTTGCGCAATCGCTTCGGCTTTCGCTTCTTCTTGCACGGAACCAGCAATCGCGCCTTCTGCAAAAATCGCAATTACTTCTTCGCTATCAACCGTTTCGCCTTCGCCTTTGCGAATTTCCTTAATCACACCGTCGGCTGGCGCAACCACTTCCAACACAATTTTATCCGTTTCAATATCAACGATAAGTTCGTCACGCTTGACGGCCTCACCCACTTTTTTATGCCACGTTGCGATAGTGCCATCAGCAACTGACTCAGGAAACTGTGGCGCTTTAATTTCGGTACTCATTGTGTCCCCTTAAATCTTAAACTTATTGTTTTAATTACAACTATAATCCCAATGCTTGCTGAATTAGCGATTCTTGCTCGCTAACATGCAATGCCATATAACCTGCCGCAGGCGATGCTGACGCCCTACGTCCTGCAAACTGTACTTCGGTATTAAAGCCCGCTGCATCAGAAGCGCGTTGGAAACGATGGCGGGTATTATACCAAGCACCTTGGTTTCTTGGCTCCTCTTGGCACCAAATCACATTTTTCACGTTGGGGTATTGTTTTAATATCGCCGCCAACTGTTGCTCTGGGAATGGATACAGCTGCTCAATACGAACAATCGCAATATCATTTAATTCAAGCTCACGGCGTTTTTCTAGCAGCTCATAATAAACCTTGCCGCTACACATAATCAAACGCGTGACTTTTTTCGCTTGAATATCGCTATCAATTTCATCAATCACGAGCTGGAAAGAACCTTCGGCTAAATCCTGCAAAGTACTGACCGCTAATTTATGACGCAACAAGCTTTTCGGCGTAAAGACAATCAAGGGCTTGCGTTGATCACGAATCATCTGGCGACGCAATAAATGGAATATTTGCGATGGCGTAGTTGGTACAACCACTTCCATATTACGCTCTGCGCACAACTGCAAATAACGCTCTAAACGCGCAGAAGAGTGCTCAGGCCCTTGCCCTTCGTAACCGTGTGGCAACAACATTACCAAGCCACATAAGCGCTGCCATTTATACTCACCCGACGTAATAAACTGGTCAACCACCACTTGCGCACCGTTGGCAAAGTCACCAAATTGCGCTTCCCAAATCACCAAATCAGTTGGGGTTGTGGTTGCATAACCATATTCAAACGCTAACACCGCTTCTTCAGACAAGAACGAGTCATGGATAGTCATGCGCGTGTCATTATTCGCACAGGTTTTCAATGGCACATAGGTGCTAGCATCGTTTTGATTATGCAATACAGCATGGCGATGCGAGAACGTACCGCGACCTACGTCTTGACCAGTAATACGCACGGAGAAACCTTGCTCAAGCAAAGTCGCATATGCCAGTGTTTCAGCATATCCCCAGTTCAACTCCATTGCGCCCGCAGTCATTTTAACGCGGTCTTCAATAATTTTTGCTACTTGGCGCTGTAATACAAAACCTTCTGGAATATGGTTAAGTTTACCCGCCAGTGCGATTAACTGACTTTCGTCATAACGCGTATCGCAATCAAAGGTATATTCACGATCAACGTATTTTGCCCAGTCAATAAACAAGTCGCGGTTAGGCTCTTTCACTAGGCTGTAAGCAACATGCTCGCCATTATCCAAGGCATTGCGATAATCAGCGATTAATTTAGCATCATCCGCTTCGCTTAATACTTGCTCAGCAATTAACTTCTGCGCATACAAATCACGAGTGGTTTTTTGTTTGCTAATGGATTGATACATTAACGGCTGCGTTCCTGACGGCTCGTCCGCTTCGTTATGGCCACGGCGGCGATAACAAACCAAATCAATCACAACATCTTTCTTGAATTGCTGACGGAAATCAATCGCCAACTGCGTAACAAACATCACCGCTTCTGGATCATCACCATTCACATGGAAGATAGGCGCCTGTACCATTTTGGCAATATCGGTACAGTATTCGGTAGAACGCATATCTTCTTTTTTGCTGGTGGTAAAACCAACTTGGTTGTTAATAACGATGTGAATTGTGCCGCCAACGCCGTAAGCGCGAGTTTGCGACATTTGGAAAGTTTCCATCACCACACCCTGCCCAGCAAAAGCAGAGTCGCCGTGCATCACAATCGGAAATACACTTTCACCAACATTATCAAAGCGACGATCTTGACGCGCTCTTACTGAACCTTCTACTACAGGCGATACGATTTCCAAGTGCGAAGGGTTAAACGCCATCGCCAAGTGCACTTCGCCGCCAGAAGTCATGACATTCGACGAAAAACCTTGGTGATATTTAACGTCGGCAGAACCTTGATATTTAGCTTTACCTTCAAATTCATCAAATAATTCAGCCGGATTTTTACCTAAAATATTGACCAGCGCATTTAAACGACCACGGTGCGCCATGCCAATCACGATTTCTTTAACTTTATAAGAACCCGCGCGCTGAATCATGCCATCCAGCATCGGGATTAAAGACTCGCCACCCTCCAGACCAAAGCGCTTGGTGCCAGGGTAACGAGAACCTAAATATTTTTCCAGACCTTCTGCTGCGGTTAAACGCTCAAGCAAATGCAATTTTACGTCTGCGCTATAAACAGGCGCTGAACGCACACTATCCATGCGTTGCTGAATCCAACGACGCTCTTCGGAATCAACAATGTGCATAAATTCCGCACCGATGGTACGGCAATAGGTTTGATTTAATGCAGTATGAATTTCGCGTAAAGTTGCTTCTTGTTTGCCAATATAAAAACCACTGGCTTGAAAAACGGTATCGTAGTCTGCTTCAGATAGACCGTGAAAGCCTAGCTCTAAGTCACGCACCATCTCGCGCTTATCAAGCCCTAACGGATCAAGCTGAGCGCGCTGATGACCGCGATGACGGTAAGCGCTAATCATCTGAATAACGGATACTTGCTTACGCTCATATTCGGTTGCTTTGCCATCGTAAGTGCTTTGCATCACAACAGGACGCGCAATGGTCTTACCTAAAGCTTCAAATTGTTGACGAATAGCTGAATGCGGCACTTCGACCACATTACCATTGACAGGAAGTTGATTAAAATATTCACGCCAAGATTCTGGAACGGCGTTTGGATCGACTAAATATTGTTCAAAAAGCTGCTCAACATACGCAGCATTGCCACCCGAGATATGCGATGAGCGCTGAAATTGCTCCATTAAATTTTCTTGCATTTTGCTAAACCCGATACCCAATTGCCTATTTCTTGATGTTTGAGATTGCGCTTATTTTTACATGTGTGTAGCAACGCTAAATTGTAGCAGAAAGCTAACGCAAATACTCGCCACAAAACTGTTTTTTATTTACTTCTCTTTTATGCAAATATATCGCGCACAATTAACTGCAACGATGCCTCGCCGCGAAAACTATTAATGTCCATTTGGTAGAAAAATTGCGCTGTTTTTGCCTGCGCCAAATCAAAATGACGCTGCTCAGCATTAAATATGATGGCAGACACCGATTGTTCAAGCCTACCCGTTAAGCTTAATTGAAATTTAATATGCTTTTCTTTTAAAACTTTAGCTTGATGAATGAAAAATACGCCTTCAAAAACAGGCTCTGGCAAACTTTGTCCCCACGGAATATCCCTTAGCTGTTGCGCTACAAACATATTCAATGATTGTGTGTCCACCTCGCCATCGCTAAAAATCTGCGAGGCAAACAACGAGGCATCAAATTGCTGTATCTGCTGAGCAAACGCTTGCTCAAAAAGCGGGAGCTTTTCTTGCTCAATGGTTAACCCCGCCGCCATCGCGTGACCACCAAATTTATCCAGCAAATCAGGGTATTGCGTTGCAATGGCATCTAACACATCACGTAAATGCACGCCAGCAATGGAACGCCCTGAACCTTTGAGCAATCCCTGTTCTGCTTGCGCAAACGCAATCACAGGGCGATTCAGTTGCTCTTTCACCTTAGATGCCACCAAGCCAACAACCCCTTGATGCCAGTCAGGATTATA
>CAZMQC010000048.1:8351-10452 GCA_964568295.1 uncultured Spongiibacteraceae bacterium
CTCGGAAAACAGCAATCAGGTTGATTAGGGTTTAAAATCGCGCAAGCCTTGGGCAATTTTTCCGCAGGCAAATGGTGGTCGGTAAGCAGAACATCAATACCAAGTTGATTGGCTCTATCCACCCCCGCAAAACTTGCGATACCCGTATCGACCGTAATAATTAGTTGTGGCTTTTGCCTTGCAACTAGCTCAACAATCGCCTCCGACAACCCATAGCCATACTGAAAACGGTCAGGCACTTCAAATTGCAAATGAGCAAAACCAAGTTGCTGCAAACCCAACATTAATAACGCCACGCTGGTCGCACCATCGGCATCAAAATCCCCGACAATCATGATTTTTTCTTGCTTTTGCAAAGCTTGCCACAATCGTTCAACCGCTTGCTGCATTCCTTTCATCATTGATGGTGGCGGCAATGATTGTAACGAAGTATCAATTTGCTGCGTTTGGGTAATTTGCCGATTGGCAAGTACGCGCCTTACCACAGGGTGAAACGTTTCAGGCAATTGACTGGCGGCGAGCGCTTGGCGTTGAATAATACGAGCAGATTGGGACATCATGATATTTCAAAGAGGCTCAACAAAGCCTAAACAATAAATTAGGCTTATAAAAAAGCCGGCATTGCCGGCTTCATTGCTTATGCGCGAATATTTTCTTGCATATAGGCGTGCACGGCAGCCAAATCATTAGGCAAAACTTTACAACGCTCTGGTTTAGTCATTAAATCTGCCATGTGTTGCGGTAATGCAGGCGCTTGTTGCTGCCCTGATTTCAACACTGCTTCAGCAAACTTAGCAGGATGCGCAGTTGCTAAAGTTACCATTGGCGTATCTTTACTGCGGCGCACTTCGCGCGCAGCTTTGACACCGATCGCTGAATGCGGATCGAGCAAATACTCACTTTCGCCAAATACTTGCGCAATGGTTTCGCAGGTTACTTCATCATTCACCGCATAGCTATCAAACAACTCACGCGCTTTGGCAAATGATTGCGCTGGTAGCTGCACCGCTTCTTTATTACAACGCTGCATAAAGTCAGCCAATTTCGCGCCATCGCGGTCAAACAAATCAAACAACAAACGCTCGAAATTACTCGACACCATAATATCCATGCTTGGCGACAAGGTATGTACCAGCTGATGTTTTTCATAATGATTTTGCGACAAAGTACGGTGCAAAATATCGTTTTTATTGGTTGCCACAATTAACTGATTAATTGGCAAGCCCATATTTTTCGCCAAATAACCCGCAAAAATATCACCGAAATTACCCGTTGGCACTGAGAAGCCTACTTCTTTGTCCGGCGCGCCCAAAGCAACCGCCGCATAAAAGTAATAAACGATTTGCGCCATAATACGCGCCCAGTTAATCGAGTTAACCGCAACTAATTGGCGACCATCAGGTAAAAAGCCCTGATCAGCAAAACTTTGTTTGACCATCGCCTGACAATCATCAAAGTTACCTTCTAAAGCGATATTGAAAATATTATCACCTTCTACCGTGGTCATTTGGCGACGCTGTACATCGGATACGCGTTGATGGGGGTGAAGAATAAAAATATCAACGTTTTTACAACGTTTACAACCTTCAATCGCCGCAGAGCCAGTATCGCCAGAGGTTGCCCCCATAATCACCACGCGTTGTTGGCGTTTTTCTAGCACATAATCCAACAAACGCCCTAAAAGCTGCAAAGCAAAATCTTTAAATGCAAGGGTTGGCCCTTGGAACAGCTCCAACACCCATTCGTTATGACCAAGTTGCACTAACGGCGCAACCGCTGGATGACGAAATTGTGCATAACAATCGTCCAACATCGCTTTTAAGTCGGCATCAGGAATTTCCCCAGCAACGAAGGGTTTAATGATCTCAAACGCCAATTCGTTATAAGGCAATTTAGCAAAACCACGAATGGTTGCTTGGTCAAATTGCGGTAATTGCTCAGGGATATATAAACCGCCATCTGGCGCCAGCCCTGTTAACATCACTTCTTCAAAGTTCAAAGCAGGCGCTTGCCCACGAGTGCTAATATATTTCACAGTTCAGTCTCAACTATTTTAAAGATTCCACACGAATACGCGTAATTTTACCGATTACACTGCTTA
>CAZMQC010000049.1:0-4117 GCA_964568295.1 uncultured Spongiibacteraceae bacterium
TAAGGCTTTGCCAAAACTGCTGAACTTTAGGGAAAAAGCTTTGTTGTTCAGGCGCATGATGGGTTTTATTCGCGTGTTGCTGCATAAACGCAAGCGAGGGCAGCAGTAAGTGACTGTATTGTTCGGTAATAGCAATATTCAACCCTTTACTATCAAAGTCGCCGAAGTAGATGCGCGGTTTATTTTGCCGATTAAAAGTTGCTTTTAGCGCAGCAACGGATTTGCTGTAATGATTATGCCCACGGTATATGATTAAGCTGTCGGCAAGTTTAGGCAGCTTGAATTGCTGATAAAGTTGATAAAAGCAATCAAGATTTTCGACCACGACTAACTGCTTAAAAGCGCTTAAATCCAGTGTACGCCAATCAATATCAATGATGATGCAATCCTGCTGTTGTTGAGTTGGAAGTGGAGAGGCGGTGCAGAAGTGATAAATTAGAACACGGTTCTCGCTAGGTTTGATGCCTTGTTGTTTGTCTTCGCCTAAGCCGTGTTTCGCTTGAAAGAAACGATCATTTTCGCTAAAGCTAGCTGATAACGGTGCCTGTTTTAATTGGTTAAGCGTTTGATTAATGGTATTTAGAGTGGTCGTGGTGAAATAGAGTTGTGGGGCGTTGAATACGAGGCCGCAATCCACATCATGAAAATTGCACCATTGTTGCAAATGGCTTGTCCAGCCGCATGATTTAACTTCAATACGCTGCTCTATGCGCAAGCGTTCAGCAATAACATTTAAAGGTTTTCGGGCTTTTGATTGTAATTGCATAACGGCTTTATTGCATAATTGATTTTGCGAAGTATGCGGTATTTTAAGTGACAAAAGCAATTTGCGGTCAGCAAGACGGTGTTGGGGACTGCCAACGGAGATAAGGGCGATATTTCGCCCTTTAAGCCAGCGTTTAGATGTGTTTTACATCATCAATTTCGTATTCCACTTCGCCGCCCGGCGTGCGGATAACCACTTCATCGCCAATTTCCTTGCCAATTAAGCCGCGCGCAATCGGCGAGTTAACTGAAATTTTGTTCTTTTTAACATCCGCCTCGTCGTCGCCAACAATTTGGTAAACCACTTCTTCGTCGGTTTCCAAGTTGATGAGATTGACGGTGACGCCAAAAATTACACGGTCGCCCTGCGGAATTTTAGTGATGTCGATAACACGCGCCACAGAAAGCTTGCCTTCAATTTCTTGAATGCGACCTTCGCAAAAGCTTTGTTGCTCACGCGCTGCGTGGTATTCCGCGTTTTCTTTTAAATCGCCGTGTTCGCGCGCTTCGGCAATTGCCTGAATAATGCGTGGGCGGTCAATGGTTTTCAGGCGCTCCAACTCTTCACGGAGTTGGCGCTCGCCTTCAACGGTCATCGGTACTTGTTGGCTCATGCATTCACCTGCTGATGGATATCCTGTAAACGTCGAACGGTTTTTTCTTCACCAAAGGCTAGGGCTTGGCATAGCGCATCGCCACCCGCCAACGTCGTGGTGTAGCAGATTTTTTTCGCTAATGCTGAGCGACGAATGGTGGAAGAGTCGGCAACCGCTTGGCGACCTTCGGTGGTGTTAACAATAATGTCGATTTCATGGTTTTTGATGCTATCCACAATATGTGGACGGCCTTCATTTACCTTGTGTACGGTTTCAACCGCTAAACCTGCATCACTTAACGCTTTGGCGGTGCCTTTGGTGGCAACAATGCTAAAGCCTAAGTCGATTAGTTGTTGCGCAACCGCAATCGCGCCTTGTTTATCTTGGTCGCGCACGCTAACAAACACTTTGCCACGACGAGTCGGTAAAATTTCACCTGCGCCAATGGTCGCTTTTGAAAACGCTTCGCCAAATGTTTCGCCAACGCCCATGACTTCCCCAGTAGATTTCATTTCTGGCCCTAAAATTGGGTCAACGCCAGGGAATTTATTGAATGGGAATACCGCTTCTTTAACGTGGAAGTACAACGGCTTGATTTCTTGGGTGAAACCTTGTTGCTCTAAAGATTGGCCTGCCATGCAGCGTGCAGCAATTTTAGCCAAAGATACGCCAATACACTTAGAAACAAACGGTACAGTACGTGAGGCGCGTGGGTTCACTTCGATAATATAAAGCTCGCCGTCTTGCACCGCTAGTTGCACGTTCATTAAGCCAATAACGCCTAATTCCAACGCCATTTGCGTAACTTGTTCGCGAATCAGATTTTGCATATCTTCGCCGATGGTGTAAGGCGGTAAGCAGCAAGCGGAGTCGCCTGAGTGAATACCTGCTTGTTCGATGTGCTGCATAATCGCGCCAATCACCACTTGCTTGCCATCAGATACCGCATCAACGTCCATTTCAATCGCTGCATTTAAGAAGTGGTCAAGTAAAACCGGTGAATCGTTTGATACTTGTACCGCTTCGCGCATATAACGGCGCAATTCTTCTTCCGAATAAACGATTTCCATTGCGCGACCGCCCAATACATAAGATGGGCGCACAACCAAGGGATAACCGATTTTTTCAGCCGATGCGATAGCTGAATCAACCGAACGCGCCGTTGCGTTAGGTGGTTGTTTTAAACCGAGCTTATCAATCATTTGCTGGAAGCGTTCACGGTCTTCGGCACGGTCAATCGCATCAGGCGTTGTACCAATAATCGGAACGCCCGCTGCTTCTAGTTCACGTGCTAGTTTAAGCGGCGTTTGTCCGCCAAATTGTACGATGACGCCTTTGGGTTTTTCTAAATCGACAATCGCCAATACATCTTCAAGGGTGACTGGCTCAAAATATAGACGGTCAGAGGTGTCGTAATCGGTTGAAACCGTTTCAGGGTTACAGTTCACCATGATGGTTTCATAGCCATCTTCGCGCATGGCTAACGCTGCATGAACACAGCAATAGTCAAATTCGATACCTTGTCCAATACGGTTTGGACCGCCGCCCAATACCAGGATTTTATCGCGATTGCTTGGGTTTGCTTCGCATTCTTCCTCGTAGGTTGAATACATATACGCTTTGGTTGATTTAAACTCGCCTGCGCAGGTATCTACTTGCTTATAAACTGGTTTGACGCCAAGCGCTAAACGATGTTCACGCAGGGTTTGTTCTTTAATGCCAAGTAAGTCTGCCATGCGTTTGTCAGCAAAACCTTTGCGTTTTAGGCGTAGCATGGTCGCTTTATCGAGAGCAGCAAGGCTTTGTTGGCTAAGTGCTTGTTCTTCTTTGATAATATCTTCGATTTGTACCAAGAACCAAGGGTCGATTTGGGTGTGTTCAAAGATTTCTTCTACGCTCATACCTAAACGCATAGCGTCAGTGACGTACCACAAGCGTTCTGAACCAACATTGCGCATTTCACGGATCAAGGTTTCTTTGGCATCGCTAGCGGTCAAATCAATCATCGGATCGAAACCGGACTTGCCAACTTCTAAACCACGAATGGCTTTCTGCAAAGATTCTTGGAAGGTGCGGCCAATCGCCATTACCTCGCCCACGGATTTCATTTGCGTGCTTAAACGGTTTTCAGCAGCGGCAAATTTTTCAAAGGTAAAGCGTGGAACTTTAGTAACAAAGTAGTCGATGGTTGGCTCAAATGAAGCAGGGATTGGCGAGCCAGTAATATCGTTCACCAATTCGTCCATGGTGTAGCCGACCGCCAGTTTTGCGGTGATTTTAGCAATTGGGAAACCCGTTGCTTTTGAGGCTAATGCCGATGAACGTGATACGCGTGGGTTCATTTCAATAATTACCACACGGCCAGTTTGCGGGTCAACCGCTACCTGTACGTTAGAGCCGCCTGTTTGTACGCCGACTTCGCGCAAAATAGCAAACGAGGCGTCACGGATTTTTTGATATTCTTTGTCGGTCAGAGTTTGCGCAGGTGCAACGGTAATTGAGTCGCCCGTGTGTACGCCCATAGGGTCTAAGTTTTCAATAGAACAGACGATAATACAGTTATCGTTTTTATCGCGTACCACTTCCATTTCGATTTCTTTCCAACCAATGAGCGATTCGTCGATAAGCAATTCGTTGGTTGGCGAAAGTTCTAAGCCGCGCGTACAGATTTCTTCGTATTCTTCACGGTTATAAGCAATCCCGCCGCCTGTACCGCCCATGGTAAACGATGGGCGAATAATACAAGGAAAACCAAT
>CAZMQC010000049.1:4217-10451 GCA_964568295.1 uncultured Spongiibacteraceae bacterium
GGGTCAGTCATGATGGTGGCAGGATTCGAGTTAACCAAAATAACACGATAGCCTTCTTCTTTCAGCGATTTACACGCTTGCGCACCAGAATAGTCAAACTCACACGCTTGACCAATAACAATCGGACCTGAGCCAATAATCAGTATCGATTTTATGTCTTGTCTTTTTGGCATTTTATTTACTCCTCATGGTTGCCATTGAGTAAAAACAGTTATGCGCGACGCGCTTGCATTAAGGCAATGAAATTGCTGTATAACGGCGCAATATCATGGGGAATGCTGCTTAACTCGGGATATGCCTGAATACTAAACGCAGGTTTATCTTTAATTTTGATGCCTTGGATTGTGCCGTCGAATAAGGCTTTATGGGTTACTTCAATTGCGTCCGTTAAGCTATTTTCGTCCACTACAAAATCATGGCTTTGCGCGGTAATCATTACGGTGTTGTCGGCAAGATTTTGTACGGGGTGGTTTGCGCCGTAATGTCCTGCGTGCAGACGTTTGGTTTTAGCGCCTGCTGCCAGTGCTAATACTTGATGGCCTAAACACAAACCGAACATAGGGATATTGCTGTCAAGTAGCGTTGTTACTGCACTAATCACCGTAGAACAAGCGCTGGCATCGCCAGGGCCGTTAGAGAGGAAAATGCCGTCTGGTTTTAACGCTAAAACGTCTTGAGCGCTGGTGTTCGCTGGTACGACGGTGAGTTTGCAGCCTAATGAAGCTAGGGTGCGCAATACTGTGCGTTTTACGCCTAAGTCGTAAACAACGACGTGCAAGTCCTGCTTGGCGGGTTTTTCAAAACCTTTGCCAAGTTGCCACGTGCCTTCTGTCCAAGGGTAAACCTTGTCGGTGGTAACTTGCTGCACTAAATCGGTGCCTTGCGCCTTGTTAGCTGATTGAGCTTTAGCTAAAGCAGCATCAATTTGTTGCTCAGCGTCCGCGCCTGCGTAGATCGTTGCAGCTTGTAATCCGCTTTCACGAATGATGCGAGTTAACTTGCGCGTGTCGATATCGGCAATGGCAACGGTATTATGTTGCTTTAAGAAGCTTTCGAAACTTTGTTGGCTGCGGAAACTGCTTGGAATAGGAGAGAGCTGGCGAATAATCAGACCGCTTGCCTGCACTTTGTCGGATTCATTGTCTTCGGTATTAACGCCTACGTTACCAATGTGTGGATAAGTGAAGCTGATTAACTTGTTGCAATAGGAAGGATCGGTTAATGCTTCTTGGTAGCCGCTCATGGCTGTATTGAAAACGACTTCGCCCGTCGCAAATCCTTCGACGCCAACAGATATTCCACGAAATATATTACCATCTGCAAGTACTAGTATGGCTGGAACCATCAAGAAAGCCTCCCATTAAGACGTGATATTCTGAAGATGCGGAGGCTTGAATGCGAGTTTTGTTTAGCCTGAAAAAAAGCGAGGAAGGTTGACACCTTGCCTCGCTTTTTAAAAATTCTGCTGTAACATTCTCTGTGATTACCCAACTCCGCTTTGGGGCGATATTTTACGAACAAACCACGCAAACGTCCAGAATAATCAACAGCATGTTTGTTAAATCTCGACAACCTCGTTCACATTTTGCGCGATTGTTTTTATTCGCTACTGTACCTTGCGCTTGCTAGCCTTTAAGATAATGTTTTTATTTTGATTGCGGATTGCTATGAAACGAATTGCTTTAGCCTGTTTGGGTTTGTTTTTCTTGAGCCAAAATGTATTGGCTGATAGTTTTGAATTTGGTGTGAGTAATACCGCAGTGAATGCGGCTTACAATATTGATTTAAGCAAAAGTTTTCAGATAAGAACCAGTTTTATTCATGCTGATAATAAAGCCAAAATCGATTTTGATAACGGTCCGGCTATTCGCGAAAAAACTAAAACCGATCGTTTAATGGCGGGAATTTATAATGGCGGTTCGGTCGGTCCTGTATATATGTTTATTGGTGGCGAAGCGTTTTGGCTGCAAACCGATATTGACCGCATTAAAAAATCGCGCGATGCGAGCTATGGTTTGGCAATCGGTGCAGGTTTAACAGCGACCATTGTTGAAAACTTATTTGCTGGTGCAAATGTATTGTATTCGCCTGACATTCTGAATAATGGTGACCATCAGAGCATGACAGAATTCAATGCCCGCATTGGTTACCGTATTTTCAAAAATACATCAGTCTATGGCGGCTATCGTTATTTAGGTACAACTGGCAAGCGCTGGGATTTGCGTGTTTATAACGGCATGGTGCTGGGTTTTTCGTTTGATTTTTAAAGACTAGAACTGCTTAAATAAAACTTCTAAACGCGCGGTGATGCTAAATTGTTGGCGATAATCGCGCTCTTCTGACCAGTTAATACCTGGTACTAACTCCGCATACAGCCATTGCCACTTGAGTTGGCGGCGGTAGCGCATATCAATTAAGTAATTGCTTGGGTGTGTGTAAGGGTTGATCATGTAAAATGCACCAACACGCCAAACAATGGTGTCTTTGGGGCTGATTGAGTGGGTAAGGCTAGTAATAACGTCGCCCTCTACGCGTCTATCTATTTTGTGCCACTGAAATTCAAAGCTGTTTAGCCAGAGAAGATTGTTTTGAATGGGAAGGCCAAAGGTAAATTGGCTTTTGGCGATGGTGCCGCGATAATGATAGTGCGCTAGTTGGTGGCTGGTATGAAATTTCCAGTGCTCGCCGAGCGCTACGGTGCGTCGAATACGGAAGCGAATAAAAGTGTCGAGTGGAATAGAGGTTCGAACGCCAATATCGGTGCTCGGCCGCCATTCGCTCCAAAAAGGCGCAATCCAACGAAAGCCAGCAACCGAATCATTCTTTTTGTCAGGCGCTTGGTTGGTTTGATTTTCTTGGTTTTGCGACAAAAGCGACTCTAAATCGTCCGAGGTATTTTCAAAAAATAATTTGAAGCGGTCTTTGGTTTTGGCAAGGTCTAATTTGGCGTGGATTTGTGGCTCAAAATGTGGATCTTGGGCGCTATAAAAGGTTTGTGAAGCGCGTAAGCGCACAAAGCTTTCATTCTCATTGATGCTAAAATCACGCGAAATAAAATCATCAATGCCGCTGCCAATCAGTTGAATGGTGTGGCTAATAGCTTGTTGGCTGTCTTCTAACCAATGGTTTGTTTGCTCGTCTTCAAAGGTGTTTACTTCAGCCCATAACGGCATGGCGATGCCAAACATGAATAAGCAAAGAGGGGATAAATTAAATAGAACTTTTGGGCTATTATTCATTGTTGTTGCTTGTTTAAGATTTTTTATCCGCGTCTATTGTGATAAAGTTAGCCGTTAAATAGGTTGTTGTTCTGTTTAATATGCTAATTCGAAATTTCCTCTTTATTGCTGCGCTAAGCTGGTTTTTGCAAGGCTGTAGCATGATCATTGATGCTCAGGTTAATAAGTTTTCTGACCGTTTGTCCAATACTCTATTGAATTTTGAAGATCCGCAAACGGTTGCGGGTGCAATGCCGACCTTGCTGGTGATTTTAGAAAGCGCAGCCAGTAGCGAAGATGCGAGCGGGCAGCTCAAGTTATCAGCCGCACAAATGTACGGTGCTTACGGCGGGGCTTTTGTAATTGAGCCAGAGCGCCAAAAAGTATTAGCACGACGCGGCTTTGAATATGCCAAGGTGGGGAGTTGTAAGGTCAATAAGCAATGGTGTGCGGTGCCAAGTATGGAGCAACAAACGTTTACTGACTTTGTTGCGACATTGAATAAAAAAGATATTCCTGTGGTTTATGCCTATGCCAATGCTTGGATTAATTATATTCAGGCGTTTAGCGATGATTGGATGGTGGTGGCGGAGTTAAGTCGCGCTCAAGCCTTACTTGAAACCGTAGTTAAGTTTGATGAAGCCTATGACAATGCTGGGGCGCATTTATATTTAGGTGCGCTTGCGACTATGTTGCCACCCGCTTTGGGTGGTAAGCCAGAAATTGGTCAGAATCACTTTGAGCGTGCGATCACTTTAACGCAAGGGAAAAGTTTATTAGTTAAAGTGGAGTATGCGCGGCGTTTTGCGCGTGCAACGTTTGATCAAGAGTTGCATCACCAGTTGCTTACTGAGGTGATGGCAGCCGACGCCAATGTTGCGGGGCTTACTTTGATGAATACATGGGCTAAACAGCAGGCTAAGCAATTATTGGATACTGAATCGGATTATTTTGACTGAGATGAAAATTATGCGTTTATTATCATTAGTGTTATTAACGGTTTTAAGCTCGTTTAGCTATGCAGCGACAACCTTTAAAGTGGCGACTTTAACACCCGATGGTTCTTATTGGGTGTTGGAAATGCGCCGTGCGGCCGATGAAATTGATAAGAAAACCGAGGGGCGAGTTAAGTTTCGTTTTTACCCCGGCGGCGTTATGGGTAATGATGCTGCCGTACTACGTAAGATGCGCATTGGACAGCTGCAAGGTGCTGCGATTCCAGGCGGTTCATTAGCACGTTTTGCGCCTGATACGCAGTTATATAACGTACCGTTGCTATTCAATAATTACGCAGAAGTTGACTATGTACGCGAAAAATTAGATGCGAAATTAGAAAAAGCCTTTGAAGATGCGGGTTTTGTTAACTTTGGTTTGTCTGAGGGCGGCTTTGCTTACGTGATGTCAAAAAACGCCATTGCTTCGGTTGATGTGCTTGGGAAAAACAAAATTTGGGCGCCAGGCGATGACCCTGTTGCGCAAGCTGCCGCAGAAACCTTTAAATTTTCACCGATTGCTTTGTCGGTGGGTGATGTGTTAACCGGTTTGCAAACCGATTTGATTGATACCGTCACTATTTCGCCCGTTGTTGCAATTGCCCTGCAATGGCATACCCAGATTAAATATATCACTGATTTACCATTGGTTTACTTTTACGCCATGATGGTGCTTGATCAAAAAGCCTTTGCAAAATTAAGCCCTGAAGATCAAAAAATTGTTCGCGCAGAAATGCGTCAGGCGTTTGTTAATATCGGTAAGCAAAATCGCATTGATAATGATGCAGCGTTTGTGGCTTTGCAAAAGCAAAATATTAGCTTGATTAAACCTAATCCTGAACAGTTGGCGCAGTGGCAAAAGATGACGCGCGATGCATCGGGCTTATTTGTTGAAAAAGCGGGCATTTCGGCGGATTTATTACAACAGGTTCAGCAATTACTAACAGAGTATCGTGCCAATAATGCTCAATAAGCTTTTCAAGATGCTGCATTTTATCGAGGATACTTTGTTGGTGTCCTTAGTGTTGGCGGTGATTGGTTTAAGTATTTCGCAAGTAGTTTTGCGTAATATCGGAGTTTCCGGGTTGATTTGGATGGATCCTGCTGCGCGTGTTGCGGTTTTGTGGCTGGCGATGTTCGGCGCGTTGCGTGCCAGCCGAGAGCAAAAGCATATCGTGATTGATTTGCTGAGCCATTACAGTAAGCCGTTGTTTCGTCGATTTTCCTTTTTTGTTATATCTGTTGCGACTGCAGGGATTTGCTTTTTCGCTGCGTATTTCAGCTTTTTATTTGTTTACAGTGAATACCAAGCGGGCTTAGATTTTGGCTATGATATGGCCTTTTTAAATGTACCTGCTTGGGTTGCGCAGTCGATTATTCCCGTGGGGTTGGCCTTAATCGGCTTGCGTAGTTTGTTGTATAGCTTAACGCCACCTGAGTTGTCGCCAGTTCCGTTGGAAGCCGTTGAATGATTAGATTTTTAGGAATGTCGCTGTGACGGCTGTACTCTCTTTCGCATTAGGTTTTTTAGCAATCGCTGGTGCGCCATTATTCGTAGTAATTTTGGCTGTTGCGATGCTAGGCTTTTATTTTGCTGAAATACCGCTCGAAGCTGTCACTATCGAAATTTATCGTATTGCCGATACGCCTTTGTTAGTTGCGCTGCCATTGTTTACGTTGGTGGGCTATATTTTGGCAGAAAGCCGCACATCGCAACGTTTGGTCGCGATTAGTCAGTCGGTATTTGGCTGGTTGCCTGGCGGTTTGTCAATTATTGCGTTTGTTACTTGTGCGCTGTTTACTGCTTTTACTGGTGCATCGGGCGTGACCATTGTGGCGGTTGGTGCCTTGCTTTATCCCGCGTTAAAGCAAGTCGGTTATGGTGAGAAGTTTAGTCTAGGTTTGGTCACCAGCTCGGGCAGTTTAGGGCTGTTGTTAGTGCCGTCGGTGCCATTGATCTTGTATGGCATTATCGCGCAGCAAATGGGCGTGGGTGAAAGTTTTGCTATTCAGGATTTGTTTTT
>CAZMQC010000050.1:0-3639 GCA_964568295.1 uncultured Spongiibacteraceae bacterium
GCCGCATCCCACGCGATGCCTGCTGAAGTAACTAGCAAGACCAAACCCAATAACACGGTAAATAAGGTTTCAATGCGACCATGCCCGTAAGGGTGGTCTTTGTCGGCAGGCTGGGTGCTAAAACGTGCGGCAAACCAGACCATTAAGTCAGTGATAAGGTCGGCTAAAGAATGTACGCCGTCCGCAATTAATGCGCTGGATTGTCCCCAATAACCAAATACAATTTTGCCTGCGCTCAACACCGAGTTAACCAAAGCGCCAACTAAGCTAGTTTGGTACATGGCTTGCTTGCGGGCATCGGCTAATTGTGGGCTCATAACGGACTCATTCGACGAACAATTTACATGGACTAGTATGTGGAACGGTGTTTAGAAAATCAATGTAAAGATTGCATTGCTTTGGCAATATGAATAAAGCGTTGTTTTGCAGGTGCTTGGGTAAGTTTGACGCTATAATGCGCAAAACTGATTGCAAAGAGCTTTAACCATGATGGATTTTCGCAACCCATTTAATTATCCATTAAATCCCGATTTTGGTACGGGTATATTTCGTCGTCGTATTCGTCTCGCCCATCATAACGGCTATGTCAGTGGAGATATTGAAGACTGCAACCATGGTTTTCAGGTGGAAATTTACCACGACGGCAAGCAAGTCACTCAAGTAGAAGGGCAGGCACGACGTACCCCTTTTACCACCTGTCCTTTTGCGATTAATCCGTTAAAACAGTTAGCAGGTATCCCGCTTGGTTTGTCAGCAAAAGCCTTGGCTGAACAAGTGAATGCGCGCGCTAATTGCACCCATTGGTTAGATACAGCGCTGTTGGCGATTTCCCATGCGGCAAGAACCGACGAGCCTGTGCGCCAGTATGATATTGAAATTCCTGACGAGTTAGAACAGGGCACAACGGTTACTGTGAAGCGCAATCAAACGGTAGTATTGCAGTGGCTAGTTAAAGATTGGCAGGTAGTATTACCTGAACAATACGCAGGTAATCCTTTGTTTAAGGGCTTTAGCGCTTGGGCGGGGCAAATTGAGGATGAGGAACTAAGAGAGGCGGTTTTTGTGATGCAAAAAGCCTATTTTGTTTCTCGCGCGCGTTACTTTGATACCAATAGCATGGCGGGCGAGTCGGCGGCTGCTCATCCCAGCATGTATGATGCCTGCTTTACCTATAGCGAACCGCAACGTAGTCAAGCGCAGCGGACCAGTCAAACTAACTATGATTTTACTGATACGGAAGAGCAGTTGTTAAAATTCCTATAGCGCATTTGCCATGTTTTATATTGCTCTCAGTGTTTTTTGCAGCGTAACGGTATCGGTGCTATTGAAGCTATTACCGCGTTGGCAGGTTGATGTAAAACAGGCGATTGCGGGCAATTACCTAGTTGCAGGGCTTTTGGCGTTCTTGTTGTTATCGCCAAAACCACAATTATTATTGCCAGCAGGCAATCATAATGCTTGGTTAGTGCTTATTGCATTAGGTGTGTTACTACCCACTATCTTTGTAGCGCTAGCGCGTTCGGTAAGCAGCGTGGGTATTGTAAAAACCGATGCGGCGCAACGTTTATCGTTGATCTTGCCGTTGGTTGCGGCTTTTACGATTTTTGGTGAAAGTCTTTCGTTGTTAAAGCTTATCGGCATTGCGCTTGGGTTGTTGGCAATTGTCTTAATTGTATTGCGTTCAAATGCCAATACATCTTCTTCAAGATTCGCGCTGTTATGGCCGTTGGCTGTTTTTTTCGGCTTTGGCGCGATTGATATTTTATTCAAGCAAATGGCGCTAATCGCCCACGTGCCTTTTACCACCGTGTTGTTTGGCACGTTTGCCTTGGCTTTTGTATTAGCCAGTAGTTATGTTGGCTTGCTGTTTTATCGTAATAAAGCGCGTTGGCGTTACAAAAATGGCTTGGCAGCATTGGTTTTAGGCGCATTCAATTTTGGCAATATTTACAGCTATTTACTGGCGCACCGCCAATTACATCAAGACCCTGCCTTAGTTTTTGCCAGCATGAATATGGGCGTGATTGCGCTTGCTGCGGTGATTGGCTTGGTGCTGTTTAAAGAGCAGTTGAATCGCTTCAATAAATTAGGCATTGCTTTAGCCCTGTGCGCTGTGGCGGTTTTAACATTGAGCCGTAGCCATGCAGGGTGAACAGCTACAGGCTTTGGTAGAAAAGCTACGGGCAAAAGCAACCGAACTGGGCTTTCAGCAACTCGGCATCACCGATACCCAGCTTGAAATAACCGAGCAGCGATTAAACGCATGGCTGGCAAAAGGCTACCATGGCTCGATGCAATGGTTGGAAGCGCATGGCGAAAAGCGCACGCGCCCCAGTTTGCTAGAAGCGGGGACATTTCGGGTGATTTCTGTGCGTATGGATTATTGGAATGAAACGCAGGCCAAAGCGATCTTGCAGCAGGACGATAAAGCCTATGTTTCGCGTTATGCCTTGGGGCGTGACTATCACAAAATGATGCGGAAACGCTTGGCTTTGTTGGCGGATTATTTGCGTGAACAAGTTGAGGGTTCCAATTTGGCGCGTGCATTCGTTGATAGCGCGCCGGTGATGGAAAAGCCGTTGGCTGAAAAGGCAGGGCTTGGTTGGCAAGGTAAGCACACTCTAATTATCAATAAAAAAGCCGGCAGTTATTTTTTTCTAGGTGAAATTTATACCGATATTGCTTTACCCATTGATGAGCCCGCCACTAACCATTGCGGTACGTGTACCGCGTGTATTGATGTATGCCCAACGCAGGCGATTGTTGCGCCGTATCAGCTTGATGCGCGTCGTTGCATTACTTACCAAACCGTTGAAAATAAAGGCTCTATTCCTGTAGAGCTGCGCCCCTTGATGGGTAATCGGGTATTTGGCTGCGATGATTGCCAGTTGGTTTGCCCTTGGAATAAATTTGCCCAATTTAGCCAGATTGATGACTTTAAACCGCGCCATGGTTTAGAGCAAAGTGATTTGGTGGAGCTGTTTTTATGGAGTGAAGAGCAATTTTTAAAAAACACCGAAGGCTCAGCGATACGGCGCACGGGTTATGAAAACTGGCTGCGTAATATTGCGGTAGGGCTGGGTAATGGCAAGCCAAGCTTAGAGGCTATTGCGGCGCTGCAGAGCCGATTGGGTATCAGTGAACAATTAGACGAGCATATTTATTGGGCGCTGGAGCGGCTTAATAGTAAAGGCTAGTCTTAGAAGCTTATTGGTTGTGCTAGAGATATTAAGCGTGGCTGTTGAACTTACTCTGAAAATCCAGCAGTTTATTTGCAAGGCGACAAAAGTTTAAGCAAACTCGCCCTGCATACTTGTCTGAGCGAGTAAGCTGATCAATCTACTTCAAAAAGTGCTTATACGCTGGATTATCATTTTCTTCCTTAAAGCGATAATTCAACGAAATCAAAGCTTCCTGCAAATCCTCGCGTTCATTGAGCGGTACTTGCAAGCCTGCCAGTACTTGCCCATAAGCCGAGCCGTGATTGCGATAATGGAACATAGAGATATTCCAGTTTTGCCCTAGTTTGTTTAAAAAGTTCATCAACGCGCCGGGGCGGTCTGGAAACTCAAAACTATAAATCACTTCATCGGTTAGTTCGGGTGAGCGACCGCCAACCATGTGACGCACATGCACTTT
>CAZMQC010000050.1:3739-6336 GCA_964568295.1 uncultured Spongiibacteraceae bacterium
TGCCTTGCCCTGCGATAACTTGTTCATCATCGTAAGGGTGAACGTAAGTCATGCCCTTTTCTTCGACCAAGGACTTAGCATAAGTCGAAGCTTCATCGTAAGTATCGCCTTGCAGTACTACTTTCGCGCCCCACGCTTTAACCGCATCAACTTTAATAGCAGGTGTGGTTTTTGGCATAACGATGGTAGCTTTACAGCCCAAACGCTGCGCAGAAAGCGCCACGCCTTGCGCGTGATTACCAGCGGATGCTGCAACAATACCGCGATCCATTTCTTCGCGACTTAACTGACGCATTTTGTTGTAGGCGCCGCGCAATTTGAATGAAAAAACCGGCTGCAAATCTTCGCGTTTTATAAAAACGGCATTATCTAAGCGTTTAGACAAAAAGCGCGCGTGCTGTAGCGGCGTTACCACCGCAGCATCATAAACATTGGCGTTTAAAATATGTTTGATATAGGAGGAAGTAGGCATGATGAATATCTAACGAAACGATGCCGCTAAACTATCATAGCGGCGGTTAAATTGACAGCGAGAAACCTTTAAAAACCATATAGCAACAAGCGGCTAGTTGAATGTTACGCCGAGTACTTTTAAGCTGGTTTTATCTAAAAAACCATCGGGGATTAAGCCTTGTTGTTTTTGAAAATCACGTAGCGCTTGGCGTGATGCAGGCCCCCAAATGCCATCAACTTTACTGGTTAAAAACGCTTTGTCGCTCAAGATTTGTTGCACTTGCATGACTTGCTCGCGATTGAGGCGCGGTGCATCGGTTGGCGGTGCTTGTTTTAATGCGCCTGCGCCAGCAATACGATCCGCCATATAGCCAACAGCAATGGCATAAAACTCTGAGCGATTCCAACGCATAATCACGTCGAAATTGTCATACACTAAAAATTTGGGACCGTTGTGCCCAGCTGGAACCAATAGCGCAGCTTTAATACTTTCGTTGGGCAATGCTTGACCATTAGCCGCCATGCGCAAGCCAAGTTGATTCCACTCTTGCAAGGTTTTGCGTTGCTTTAAGCCCATTGCTTGATAGTCGAAATCTTTGGGTAGTAACACTTCACGGCCCCAGCGCAAATCGCGCTGCCAGCCAATGCCTTTTAAGAAGTTGCCCGCTGAATGCATGGCATCGGGCAGACTATTCCACAAATCACGGCGGCCATCGCCATCCGCGTCCACCGCATATTTTAAAAACACGTGCGGCATAAATTGCACATGCCCCATCGCGCCCGCCCATGAGCCCTGCATTTTTTCAGCGCTAATCGAGCCTTCATCAATGATTTTTAAGGCGGACAGCAATTCAAAGGCAAAATATTGGCTACGGCGTTCATCGCAAGCTAGGGTTGCTAAGGAGTCTAAAATTGGCATTTTGCCGAAATAGCCGCCGTAATTGGTTTCTAAGCCCCAAAAAGCCACTAAGTATTGAGCAGGAATACCGTAAGTTTGAGCGACTTTATCTAATAAGTCGCGATGTTGTTTTAGCAGTTGACGGCCTTTATTAACGCGGTCTTCGGTAACGCGACGCCCAACGTAATCGGCAAATGTGGTAGTAAATTCAGGTTGTTGGCGGTCTAGCTCAATAACGCGTGGTACGAATTGTACGGCGGCTAAATCTTGCTCAATCACTGCTTTAGAGATGCCTTGCTGTGCGGCGCTATGTTGTAAGTTCTTCACACATTGGGAAAAATCTTCGTGGTAAACCGCATCGCCTTTATTAGCGTGAACTGCGCCGCTTAATAGCAAAGTACTTGCCAAGCAAAAAGATAAAAAACGCATAATTTGCCTTGTTCAGTTAAGATGTCGTGAGCATAACATAACTCACTTTAGCGTTGTTTATAAGGCGGGATTTTTTATCCGTTAAATAATAGGGATAAAAAGCCAGTTAGCACGAATACCGTTAGAATAGCGACTCAATTAAACGTCACCAACATCATCATGCTCCATTTATGCCATCCACAAAAAACCACACTTAGCCATTATTGGTTAAGGTGCGTTTTGTTGTGGGCATTTTGCTTTTGGGTTTTGCCCTGTTATGCGCAATCGCCGAAAGTTGAAGTGCTGGGTGCGGACGAGCAGCAAAAAACTAATATTTTGGCTTGGCTGGGCAATCTACATGAAGATTGCGATTTGCCGCTCTTGCGTGAGCGCAGCTTGCTAAAGCGTAGCAACGCTAATGTTGAAAAGGCCTTGCAAGCTTTAGGCTATTATCAAGCCGATATTGGATTGAAGGTGGTTCGCCAACAAGATTGCTGGGTGTTGCGTGTTGAGGTGGTGGCGAATGAGCTGGTTACAGTTACCGCTTTGGATATTCAAATAATGGGCGAGGCGGCGCAAGATCCTGCGTTTGCTACATTAATCAAGCAAAGCCCCTTACAAGTAGGCGATAGTTTACGGCACGACTATTACGAACAATTGCGCAATCAGTTGCTTGGGTTGCTGCGCGATCGGGGTTATTTTGCTAATCAAGTGATGCAACAAGCCTTGCTGATTGATGTGGCGCAGCGTAGCGCAGTTGTACAGCTGCATGTCGATAGTGGGCAGCGTTTTCAGTTTGGTGCGGTGGTGTTTGAGCAAGAAGCGTTGCGCGACCATT